>NZ_LZJX01000020.1:0-51377 GCF_001667595.1 Mycobacterium sp. E2989
GGGTATGAGTCCAAGCGGTCATCCAGACGTCGACGCGGTGTTCGACGATCTCGATGCCGTCTTGGCCCGTGTCCGCGCACTGCCGGTGGATGCTTTGAACGTTCACCAACAGCTGGCGATGCTGGAACGCTGCGAAAAAGTACGCCGGCAGCTGCCGGCCCTCGAGCATCCGGTGATCAACACCCTGGGCCGGCAGGCCACCGCCGAGGAGTTGGGTGGCAGCCTGCCGCACGCGATCGCCGAGGCGACGCTGATCAGCCGGGCCGAGGCGTCGAGGCGGGTGAAAGAGGCCGTCGAGTTGGGGCCGCGGCACGGGCTGACCGGCGAACCGTTAGCCCCGATCCTGCCCGCGACCGCGGCCGCCCAACGCGACGGCGCCCTGGGCACCGGGCAGGTGGGGGTGATCCGCCGGTTCTTTCACCAGTTACCCGCCGCGGTGGATGCGCCCACCCGGGCGGCCGTGGAGGCCGACCTCGTCAGGTATGGAACGCAGTATCGGCCCGAGCAATTGGCGGGGCTGGCCGAGCATGTCGCCGATTGCCTCAACCCCGACGGCCGCTACAGCGACGCCGAGCGCGCCCGCCGCCGCGGCCTCACCCTGGGTCGGCAGGGCCCCGACGGCATGTCGGAGCTGCGCGGGCTGCTCACCCCTGAGCTGCGGGCCACCCTCGAGGCGGTGCTGGCCAAGCTGGCCGCTCCGGGCATGTGCAACCCCCTCGACGACACCCCGTGTGTCGACGGCACCCCCAGCCAGCAGGCCATCGATCACGATGGGCGCAGCGCCGCCCAACGCAACCACGACGCGTTGTTGGCGGCATCACGCGCGCTGTTGGCCTCGGGAAAACTCGGCCGGCACAACGGGTTACCGGCCTCCATCATCATCACCACCACCCTGCACGAGCTGCAGACCGCCGCCGGCACGGGGCGCACCGGTGGGGGCACCCGCCTGCCGATCAGCGACGTGATCCGGCTGGCCCGCCACGCGCATCACTACCTGGCCATCTTCGACGACGACGCCACACCGCTGGCGCTGTATCACACCAAACGCCTCGCCAACCCCGGCCAACGGATCGTGCTCTACGCCAAGGACCGCGGCTGCACCGCCCCGGGCTGCACCGTGCCCGGCTACCTCTCCGAAGTCCATCACGTCACCGACTACGCCCGCAGCCGCCGCACCGACATCAACGACCTCACCTTCGCCTGCGGACCCCATCACCGCCTACTCACACCCGGCGGCTGGCGCACCCGCAAAAACACCAAAGGTGACACCGTCTGGATCCCCCCACCCCACCACGACCGGGGCCGGCCCCGCACCAACACCTTCCACCACCCCGAAAAACTCCTCCGCGACGGCGACGGCGACGGCGACGATGACGACGACGCCGCATAGCTCAGCCTTGCCGTGACGTCGCCGCCGGCAACGCCATCGGCCGGACGTACCCGCCGATCAGCGTCCGATGCCACCAGGCCCGGTCACGGCGCAGCTCGGCGGGTGTGGTGAACCGATACTCGTAGAGCAGCGCACGCACGTACCGCGGCGGCGCATCGGCAAATGGGTTGCGCCGCAACAGGCGCAGCGTGGGCCGATCGTTGCGCAGCAGCCGCTGCAGGAACGGCGTCAACCACGGCTGCGCGTAGCCCGGCGAGATGGCCGCGAACCACATCAGCCAGTCCAGGCGCAGGTGATAGGGCGCCCACTGTCGCGGGAGCCGGCGCACGGCGCCGGGCTTGCCCTTGAATTCGTATTCCTTCCACACCGTCTGGTTCGTCAGGTGGGCTTCGTCGGTGCCTTCGATCACCACCTCGCGGCGGACGCGACCGATGCTGCCGAACGCGCCATAGGTGTTCACCAGATGAAAAGAGTTGAACGACGCGTTCATTCGCTGCCGCGAGGACAACATGTTGCGCACCGGCCAGTAGCTCATGAACAGCACCGCAGCCGCGAACGCGACCACCAGGGCCGCGAACCACACCGGTGTAGCCGAAAACACCGGACGATCGAGCCGGCCGACCACCGCGGACGCCGAGGAATCGTCGATCGCGCTGCACGCCAACAGGATCGTGACCCAGTTGAGCCAGGCGAAGTTGCCCGACGCCACCAGCCACAGCTGGGTGATGACGATGATCGCCGCGGCGACGCTGGCCACCGGTTGCGGCGCGAACAACCCGAACGGCACGATCAACTGCGAGAAATGGTTGCCCGCCACCTCAATTCGATGCAGCGGCTTGGGCAAGTGATGGAAGAACCAGCTCAACGGGCCGGGCATCGGCTGCGTTTCGTGGTGGTAGTACAGGCAGGTCAGGTCGCGCCAGCACGGGTCGCCCCGCATCTTGATCAGCCCCGCACCGAACTCGACCCGGAACAACAGCAACCGGACCATCCACAACGTCAACAGCGGCGGCGCCACTTGGTGATTGCCCAGAAAGATCATCAGGAAGCCGGTCTCCAGCAACAGCGACTCCCACCCGAACGCATACCAGCTCTGTCCGACGTTGACGATCGAAAGGTAGAGCACCCACAGCGTCAGCCAGAGCAGTATCGCCGCCCACAACGGCACCGCGTCGGCCGCACCGGCGACGATCGCCGCCGACAGCGCCGCGCCGAACCAGGACACCCCGGAGAACAGCCGATCCGAGTAGCGCAGGTGAAACAGGCTGGGGGTCCGCCAGAACGACTGCCCGGCCAGGAACCGCGGGATGGGCTGCATCCCGTGTTCCCCGATGAGCGCCCGGAATTGGGCCGCGGCCGCGACGAACGCGAGCAGGTAGACCACCGCGACGCCCCGCTCGAGCACCTCTGTGCAGAGCCAATATTCGGGTGCGGAAAACCAGCCCATGGCCGTAACTCCTCGGACGGTGGCGGTCACACAGACCCGCATGTCCAGTGAATCAGCCGGTAACCGGCTAGCCAAGCCCCCGAGGCTATTCGGCGCCGGACCGCTCGGGCATCGTCACCGCGGGAGTCAATGCCGCGGTTCCTCCTCCGTCCGCTCCGCGGACGGCATCGTCACCGCGGACGCGGCGAGCACCGCAAGCGAAATCAACGCCAGCAGCTGAACATTCGCCGAATGGCCCGCGTACCCGTCGACCGATCGCCACGGATGCCGCGACAGCACGGCCCCGGCGAGAATCAGCCCGCCCGCGCTGAGCACCATCGCGGCCCGGTCGGGGCCCCGGCGCCGCAGTGCGTACCGCAGGCCCAGCGCGGCGCCGATCACCGCGACCCCGGCCACGCCCGCGATCACCGCCCCGCACGCCAGCACCGCGACCGCCGCCCACGGTCCGGGCCGCCACGGTGACGCGGGCACGCCGTCGACCCCCGTGCGACGCGTGCGCCACAGCGCGAGCATGGCCAACAGCGGCAGCAGGGCCAGCCCCACCGCCAGGCCCGCCCGGTACGGCGCGTTGGACGGGAACGTCAGCGTGATGGTGCCGGGGTCGCCCGGGGGCACCACCCAGCCCTGCTGCCAGCCATTGACGGCCACCGGCGTCAGCCGCGCGCCGGTGCCGGTGCGCGCCACCCAGCCGGGGTTGATGCTTTCGGGGATGACCAGCACCCGCGACGTGGGCGACGGGGGCGCCTGCACCTCGCGACGATCCGGGCCCCACGCCCGCCACACCGGGGCCGCGGCGACGGCGGGGGCGCCGGCGTCGGCGACCGGCGAGGACAGGTCGGCGCCGTCGACGACGAACTGGGCGCCCGGGCTGATCAACAGCTCCTGCTGGCCCGCCGGCAGCGTGATCGGATCGCGGTCGCACGCCTGCGCGGCGACGGGTTCGTCGTCGAGCAGGGCGCCCACGGTGGTGCGAATCGACGTGTGCACGAAGCGGCCCGCGACCGCGATGACCGGGCCGTGGTCGCAGTCGACGGTGATCTCGCGGGCCCGATTGCGGGCGGCGTCGGCGGGCGCGATCGGGTTGCCGTCGGCGCCCAGGGCCGCCACCTCGGCCAGCCCCGGCGGCTTGAGCTGGTCGAAGCCCAACGCGTTGCGGTCGATGACGTCTTCCCAGTCCAGCAGGCTGACGGTGACGCTGTCGGTCACCCGCGGAGTGAGCGAAAGAACCTGCGCCTCACCGGGTTTCAACGCGCGCACCTGCGGGCCGTCGCCCAGGTTGACCGCCACCATCGTCGGGTGGGCGGGCAGCGCGGAGGCGCCGGGCACCAGGCGCAGCCCGGTGACCTGGGTCGGTCGCGGCAGGGTGAGCGTCAACGTGGGCGGCGTCTTGTGCTGCACCACGCGCTGCGGCGCCGTCCACGCGGTGCCCGGGTCGCCGTCGGTCGCCGCATACGCCGAGCCCAGCACGTCCACCAGGTCGGCGTCGCCGCGCGCCCGGGTGGTGTTCGGCTCGGCGATCAGGTCGGCGAGCTTGGGCCCCTGCCGTGGCCGCACCCACACCAGCGGGGTCACCGACATCGGCGCGGGAACGGTCAGCGTCCGGCTGAGGTTGACCGGCTCCTCCGGGGCCAAGGCGATGGGGGCGCAGCGCACACCGTCGGGCGCCCGCGCGCAGCCCGGCCTGCCGAGCAGCTCGGAGCCCAGGTTCCAGCCCGCGATCGCCGAGCCGGGCGGCGGCCCGGGCACCCGCACGGTGTGCCGCAGTTCGACCGGGTGGGCGAATCCCGACGCGTCGTACTGGGTGATCGACAGGTCGGTGATCCCGAATTGCACGCCGGGGGAACCGTCGTCGGTGCCCGCGGCGGTGATCCGCACCCACGGCGTCTCGCCGTAGGGCAGCGCGGAGGCGAGCGGCTTGCCCGGCTCGTCGAACCGCAGGGTCGTGCTGCCGGTCGCGGTTTCGATCAGGATGCGGCGGACCTGCGCGCCGACGGCGGTCGCGCTTGGCGTGAGGGTGATCGCCGCGTTGGTCAGCGGGTGGTCGAAGTCGACCTGCAGCCACTGGCCGACGGCGGACTGCAGCGAATTGGACACCCATGTGGTCGCCGGGTCGCCGTCGATGGCGGCGACGGACGAGGTGGCCGGCGCGACGTCGGGCATCGCGGTGGAGTCCGACGACGAGCTGGACACGGTGACCCGCCCGCCGCTCCAGGCGCCGACGACCGGGTCGGCCCCGGGGACCGGATAGTCGGGCACGCGGTTGTAGGTATGCCGCGCGTCACCCGGGGCCCGGATGGCCGACGAGTGGTGGTCCACCCGGCCGTAGTCGGTTTCGCGGGCCACCGGGGTGTCGGTGACGGTCACCGCAGGCACCGGCAGGCCGGCGCCGCGCGCGTCGGCGCTCATCAGCACCGGCCCCAGCGGCGGCCGGCCCTCGAGCCGGCGCCGCTCATCGAGGCGCAGCAGCACCTCCGGTCCGCCGTCGACGCGGGGCAGCCGGTCGATGTCGGCGAAGTACGGCGCGCCCGAACCGCCGGTGACCCGATACACCTCGACCGCCGGGTAGCGCGGGCGCAGCCCGCTGTCGGCGACGAACCCCGCCAGGGTCCCGGGGCCCACCGGCGCGCCGAACTGCGCCACCTTCTGCAGCCCCGGCGACCCGTCGATGGCGCGGTGCACCAGGATGGGGCGCGCCGACCGCGAGGTATCGGGGTCCAGGTCGTTGCGCAGCACCACATACGAAATGCCTTGGCGCGCAAGGGTATCGGCCAAGCCGGGCGAGGGGCGCCCGGCGGCGAACAGGCGTTGCACCGAATCGAGCGCCCGGATGGTTTGCGGCGGGGTCAACGGGATGGAGTCGCGCACCCCCCACGGGCTGCCGCCGAGCACCTGCAACGGCTCGTCGTGGCTGGTGCCCCACACCTGCGTCGCGAACGGCGCACCCGGGACGACCAACACCCGGCCCGGGGCCGGCGTCCCGGTGTTGTGCCGGTCGAGCCAGTCGGCGGTCTCCTGCCAGTACCGGGGTATGGCGCTGAAGGTGCCCGGCGGGGTCAGCCGGCCGGTCCACGCCAGCGAGGTGCTCACCATCAGCGCCGTCAGCACCACGATCGCGACCGCCACCCGCCGGTCGCGCTCGGGGTGGGCGAACGCGCGCAACCACCCGGGCCGCCGCCCGGGCAGTGGCACCCGGCCCAGCAGCTGGGCCACCCCCAACGCGATCGGGATCCGCACCACCGAGCCCAGCTTGTGCACGTTGCGCAGCGGCGCGCCCCCGGCGTCCAGGAACACCTGCACGGCGTGCGCCACCGGCGAACCCAGCCCGCCGCTGTAGCCGGCGGCCATCAACACCACGCCGGCCAACAGCATCGTCACCAACCGCCCGCGGGCCGGCATCCTCGCGCCGGCCAGCCCCGCCAGCCCGGCCGCCGCGACCAGGCAGGTCGCCAGCACGGCCGCGGAACCGGTCACCAGCGGCGCGCCGGCGGTGGCGGTCGGCGCCACGTACGGGGTCCAGCTGTCGGTGCCGCGCAAGATCTCTGTGAGCGACGACCATTGCGTTGTCACACCGGAGGATTCGATGAAATCGAGGAAGGGCGGGCTGATGGCCCGCAGCATCAGCAGCGCCACCACCCACCACAGCGCCGCCAGCGCCAGCGCCAGCAGCCACCACCCGGTGTAGCGCCACCACAATCGATTCGGCCGGTGGCAGGCCCACCAGATGACCGCGGGCAGGCAACCGGCCAGCGTGGCGATCGCGTTGACCGCGCCCATCAACGCCACAGCGAGGCCGGCCTGCGCCGCGAGCGCCCGCACCGACCGGTTGGCCGTGGCGCGCAGGGCCAGGATCGTGGGCAGCAACACCCAGGGCGCCAGCATCATCGGAAGCGTTTCCGACGAGATCGAGCCCAGCGTGGTCAACACCCGCGGCGACAGCGCGAACGCGACGGCCCCGATCACCCGGGAGGCAGGGCTGCCGATGCCCAGCGCCTCGGCGACCCGCAACAGCCCCCAGAAGCCGACCGTGAGCAGCAGCGCCCACCACAGCCGCTGGGTCACCCAGCCCGGCACCGCGAGCAGATGGCCGACGGCGAAGAAGGTGCCGTGCGGGAACAGGTACCCGTAGGCCTGGTTCTGCGCCTGCCCGAACGGCAGCTCGCTGTTCCACAGGTTGGTGGCCCGGGCCAGGAAGCGCAGCGGGTTGGCGGTCAGGTCGAGTTTGGTGTCCGGGGAGACCCGGCCCGGGGATTGGGCGAACGTCAACGCGCAGGCGATCGCCCCGACCAACCACAGCCAGCGGCGCGACACGGGCGCGGCCGGCGACGACGAAGCCGGCGCGCCGGCCTCCAATTCCGCCGCTGAGTCTGACGGCGGCGACCCGCTACACCCGGCTGCGCCGCGCTTGCGATCGCCGCTAGCTACGGTTGCCGTACTCGACCCGGTTGAGCACTGACGACTGCGGATCGCCCCCGGGGAGTGGCGGTTTCGTGTCCTGCTGCACCATCAAGGTGATCCCGAAAATCGCTGCCGCGCCGAGCAACAGACCGACCACCACGCTCGCGGCGGCGGGCGCAATGATCCGGTTCATCAACGGCTCCTCTATGGCATCTGGGAAAACGGCGGCTTAGCGCCAACCTAGCAGAAGCGCCCTCGGCGTCCCGAGACGCTCGTCAGGGCAGACAGTGCCCGTGAAAGCACCGGTCGCCGTATTGCACCTGGTGTGGCCCGAGCGGGATCAGCGCGGCCGGACCGGCCCGCACCGGGGCCGCACCGTGGTCGGCGACGGCCAGCGTGACGCCGACGGTCGTCGCGACGCCGACCGACAGACCCACCGCGATGCTGGCCGCCGCGGCCAGGGCGAAACCGGTCTTCGCTGGCATCTTGCCCCCTAGCCCCGCTGGCACCAGCCCAGGAGTGCCCCCGCACCCGAAGAAGAAAACCCCCGACGAAACCTCGTCGCTCCCCAGATCCAGAGGCCCGGATAGCGCCATGAAAGCATGGCCCGATGTCATTTTCGCGCACCCTGGCCGTGCTCGCCGTCGTGTCGGCTTTGGTGGTGGGCTGCGCTCACCACACCGGCCACCCGCCCGGCCCGTCGTCGACCTCGGTCAGCAAGCCGGCGGCCGCCCCACCGGCGTGCGGTGACGTCACGACGCTCCCGGTCCGCGACAAGCTGGCCCAACTGCTGATGGTGGGCGTGAAAAACGCCGACGACGCCCGGTCGGTGGTCGACGGCTACCACGTCGGCGGCCTTTTCATCGGCAGCTGGACGGACCTGTCGATCTTCAAGGGCCCGCTGGCCGACATCGCGGCGAAGGCCGGGCCGCTTCCGCTGGCGGTCAGCGTCGACGAGGAGGGCGGCCGGGTATCGCGGTTGCGGGCGTTGATCGGCTCGGCCCCCTCGCCCCGGGAGCTGGCGCAGACCCAGACCGTCGCCCAGGTCCACGACCTGGCGGCCGAGCGCGGCAAGAAGATGCACGACCTGGGCATCACCATCGACTTCGCCCCCGTCGTCGACGTCACCGATTCCAGCACCGGCGTCATCGGGGACCGCTCGTTCGGTGGCGATCCCAACACGGTCACGGCCTACGCCGGGGCGTACGCGCAGGGCCTGCGGGACGCCGGCCTGCTGCCGGTGCTCAAGCACTTCCCCGGCCACGGGCACGGCTCGGGCGACTCGCACACCGGCGGGGTGGTGACGCCGCCGCTGAGCGACCTGCAGAACGTCGACCTGGTGCCCTACCGGACGCTGGTGACCGCGGCCCCGGTCGCGGTGATGCTGGGTCACCTGCAGGTGCCCGGGCTGACCGGCGACGACCCGGCCAGCCTGAGCGCCGCCGCGGTGCGGTTGCTGCGCGACGGGGTCGGTTACGGCGCCCCGCCCTTCAACGGCCCGGTGTTCACCGACGACCTGTCCAGCATGGGCGCCATCTCGGACCGCTACGGCGTCGCCGAGGCGGTGCTGCGCACCCTGCAGGCCGGCACCGACGTCGCGCTCTGGGTCACCACCGACGAGGTGCCCGCGGTCCTGGACCGGCTGCAAAAGGCGGTCGCCGCCGGCGAGCTGCCCGCGCCGCGGGTCGACGAGGCGCTCGGGCGGGTGGCGGCGATGAAGGGCCGCAGCCCCGCCTGCGGCCACTAAGAGGGTCACCGCCATTGGCACTAGCCGTGTGCGGGCCCCCGCCGTTGCTTACCCTGGAGTCAGATAGACGGGCTAGAGAGGCAAGCGATGGCGGGTGGCACCAAGCGGTTACCGCGCGCTGTCCGCGAACAGCAGATGCTCGACGCCGCGGTGCAGATGTTTTCGGTCAACGGCTACCACGAGACGTCGATGGACGCCATCGCCGCAGAGGCGCAGATCTCCAAGCCGATGCTGTACCTGTACTACGGCTCCAAGGAGGACCTGTTCGGCGCCTGCCTGAACCGGGAGATGGGCCGGTTCATCGATGCGGTCCGCGCCGACATCGACTTCACCCAGAGCCCAAAAGACCTGCTGCGCAACACCATCGTGGCGTTCATGCGCTACATCGACGCCAACCGGGCGTCGTGGATCGTGATGTACACGCAGGCCACCAGCTCGCAGGCGTTCGCCCACATGGTGCGCGAGGGACGCGAAAAGATCATCGAGCTGGTCGCGGGGCTGGTGCGGGCCGGCAGTCGCACCCCACGCACCGACCGCGAGCACGAGATGATGGCCGTGGCGCTGGTGGGCGCCGGCGAGGCCACCGCCAACCAGCTCAGCATCGGTGACATCGACGCCGACGAGGCAGCCGAGCTGATGATCAACCTGTTCTGGCATGGGCTCCGGGGCGCCCCGGAGGAGCGGGAGGCCGCCGTCGCGGCCCGGCCCGAGCAGGGCGGGCCCGGCGCCGCCGGCCGCTAGCCCCTACATTCGTCATGTGGCTCGACCGCCCGCGCGCCCAAACGTCGACTTCTTCTGCGCCGTAGTCATCGTCGGGTTGCTGGCCGGGGCCGCCGGGTTGGCGACGACGTACGTGCTGCGCTTCGTCCAGCACGTCACGTATCACTACACCTTCGGCGCGCTGCTCGCCGGCGTCGCCGCCAGCAGCCCGGTGCGCCGCGCCCTGGGGCCGATGATCGGCGGTGCGTTGGCCGCGATCGGGTGGTGGCTGTTGCGGAGCAGGACCGACGTGCCGCCGCTGGCGGAAACCATTGAACGCCGCGAGCGGATACCTCGGCTGGCCTGGAGCGTCGACGCCATGCTGCAGGTGCTGCTCGTCGGTTCCGGGGCGTCCCTCGGGCGGGAGGGCGCCCCGCGCCAATTCGCCGCGGCCCTGGGCGATTTCGGGACCGGCTGGCTCAAGCGGCTCTCGCCATCCGATCGCGAGGTGCTGCTGGCCTGCGCGGCAGGCGCCGGGCTGGGCGCCGTCTACGCCGTCCCGCTGGCGGGCGCGCTGTTCTCGGTGCGGATCCTGCTCAACACCTGGCGTCCGCGGGCGGTGGGCGCGGCGTTCATCACCTCGAGCCTGGCGGTCGCCGTCGGCTCGGCGGTCACCCGCGACGAGCCCAACCTGCAGTGGCCGGTGGGCGAGTCGACCTACCTGCTGACCGCGCACGGGCTGCTGCTGGCGCCGCTGACCCTCGCGGTCGGGCTGGCCTTCAGCCGGTTGATGGCGGCGGCCCGGCCGGCCACGCCGATGCGGAACTGGGTGCTGGTCCCCGCGCTCGCGGGCGCCGGCCTGGTGATGGGCATCTGCTCGCATTGGTGGCCCGAGTTGCCCGGCAACGGCCGAAGCATCCTGACGGTCAGCCTGGCCAGCGGCATGACGCTGGTATCGGCGCTGGCCATCTTGGCCCTCAAACCGTTGCTGACCGCGTTGTTCCTCCGTGCCGGCGGCGCCGGCGGCATGCTGACGCCCTCCCTGGCCACCGGCGCGGCCGCCGGTGCGGCGCTGGTGCTGACGATCAACTGGGCGGCCGGCACCCACCTGCACGTGCCGGCGGTGTCGTTGGCGGGGGCGGCCGGGGTGCTCGCGGTCACCCAGGGCTCACCGATCTGGGCGGCGATCTTCGTCTGGGAGCTCGCCCGGCCGCCGGTGTGGTTGTTTCTGCTGTTCCTGCTGACGGCGACCAGTGCCCACGGCCTGAAAGTCCTGGCCAAGGGCCGCGGCCCGACACATTCCGGCTAGTGCCCCAGCACTAAACCGCCCGGACCGTGCCGGTCAGGTACGGGTAACCCTTGGCGATGTTGCGCAGCGAAATGTCCCAGCCGTCATGGCTTTCGTCGATGTAGAGCCCCGCGGTGCCGGGCAACACCAGCGGCTTGCCGAACTTCACCGAGTACTTCACGGCATCCGGCAACCGTGCTTCGATGTTGGCCAATACCGCTGCGGCGCTGAACATTCCGTGCGCGATGACGGTGGGGAAGCCGAACAGCTTGGCGGCGATCGGGTTGGTGTGGATCGGGTTGTGATCGCCGCCGACGACGGCGTAGCGCCGGATCAGGCCGGGGCTGACGCGCACTACGGTGCTCGGCGGGGGCAGCTTCGGTTGCTTCTGCGGCGGCGGCTTGGGCTCGTCGGACAGGCTGGTGCGTTGCTGGTGCAGGAAGGTGGTCACCTGGTGCCAGGCGGTGTCGTTGCCGACGCTCACCTCGGTCACCAGGTCGACCAGCAGGCCTTTGCGGTGCTCGCGCAGGTTCTCCGCGTGCACCTGCACGCCGACGGTGTCGGTGACCGCGATCGGCCGGTATTGCGTGATGTGGTTTTCGACGTGCACCGAACCCATTGCGGCGAAAGGAAAGTCGAACCCGGTCACCAGCGACATCATCGTCGGGAAGGTCAGCGCGAACGGGTACGTGAGCGGCACGTTGTTGCCGTACCGCAGGCCGGTTACGGCCGCGTACTCGGCCACGTTCGTCTGGTGGATGGGTAGTTCATCGATCTCCACGGTGCGCGTGGGCAGCTGGTTCCCGCGGGGCACCACCGGCAGTGCCCCGGCCGCCGCGCGCAGCATGTTCTTCAGGCCGCTTGGCTGGTTCATCGGGTTCTCCTCGACCTAGGCGCCCAGCATGGCCTGGCCGCAGACGCGAATGACGTTGCCCGTCACAGCGTTTGACGCCGGGCTGGCGAAGTAGGCGATGGCCTCCGCGACGTCCACGGGTTGCCCGCCCTGCAGCAGCGAGTTCATCCGGCGGCCCACCTCGCGGGTGGCCAACGGAATGGCGGCCGTCATCTGCGTCTCGATGAAACCGGGTGCGACCGCGTTGATCGTGATGCCCTTGCCGTACAACTCCGGCGCCAGCGCCTGGGTGAGGCCGATCATCCCGGCCTTGGTGGTCGCGTAGTTGGTCTGCCCGCGGTTGCCCGCGATGCCGGCCATCGAGGACAACCCGATCACCCGGCCGCCTTCGCCGATGCTGCCGTTGCCCACCAGGCCTTCGGTAAGCCGCAGTGGCGCAAGGAGATTGACGGCCAGGACCGCGTCCCAGCGGGCGTCGTCCATGTTGGCAAGCAGCTTGTCGCGGGTGATGCCGGCGTTGTTGACCAGGACGTCGGCGCGTCCGCCGTGGTGCTCGCGCAGGTGCTCGGTGATCTTGTCGACGGCGTCGTCCGCGGTGACGTCGAGCCACAGCGCGGTGCCGCCGACGCGGCTGGCCGTCTCGGCCAGCGTCTCGGCGGCCGACTCGACGTCGATCGCGACCACGCGGGCGCCGTCGCGGGCGAACACCTCCGCGATGGTCGCGCCGATGCCGCGGGCCGCGCCAGTCACGATCGCGACCTTGCCGTCGAGCGGCCGGTCCCAGTCGGCCGGCGGGGTGGAGTCGGCCTCACCGACGTAGAAGACCTGGCCGTCGACGTAGGCGGACTTGGCCGACAGGATGAACCGCATGGTCGATTCCAGGCCCGTCGCGGCGGGCTTGGCGTCGGGCGACACGTACACCAGCGCCACCGTGGTGCCGTTGCGCAGCTCCTTGCCCAGCGAGCGGGTGAATCCCTCCAGCGCGCGCTGAGCGATCCGCTCGTACGGGCTGGCGGCGGCGTCGGGCGTGGTGCCGACCACCGCGACCCGCGCGGAATGGCCCAGGTTGCGCAGCAGGGGCGTGAAGAACTCGTAGAGCCCCCGCAGCCCCTCCGGGGTGGTGATGCCGGTGGCGTCGAAGACCAGGCCGCCGAACTGGTCGGCCCAGCGGCCACCGAGGTTGTCGCCCACCAGGTCGTAATCCTTGGCCAGGGCGGCGCGCAGCGGTTCGACCACCCGGCCCTCACCGCCGATCAGCAGCGCCCCGGCCAGGGGCGGATCGCCGGGGGAGTAGCGGCGCAGCGTCTCGGGTTGCGGGACCCCGAGCTGCTTGGCGAGAAACGATCCAGGACCGGAATTGACGATCTGAGAGAACAGATCGGAGGACACCTTGGGAGCCACCGGAGCTACCTTCCATATTCTTTCGAAGTCGGGGTATGCCTACCGCACAACCGTATCGAGGACGAACTTACTTCAGAGTAAGAACAGTGGGTAGTATGGCCCAGACGGGCGACCCCAAACCGATAGACCCCAGATAACACGGAGATGACAGTGGCCCCTGCAAGTTCCGAGGCAAGCAACCAGCGCAGTTCGCAGCGGCGGCGAGTCGCCGTCCTGGGCGGCAACCGGATCCCGTTCGCCCGGTCCGACGGCGCCTACGCCGAGGCGTCCAATCAGGACATGCTCACCGCGGCGCTCGGCGGGCTGGTTGACCGCTTCGGGCTGGCGGGCGAGCGGCTGGGCGCGGTGGTCGGCGGCGCCGTGCTCAAGCACAGCCGGGACTTCAACCTCACGCGCGAATGTGTGCTGGGCTCCGAGCTGTCGTCGTACACCCCGGCGTTCGACCTGCAGCAGGCCTGCGGCACCGGCCTGCAGGCGGCCATCGCCGCGGCCGACGGCATCGCGGCCGGGCGCTACGAGGTGGCGGCCGCCGGCGGCGTGGACACCACCTCCGACCCGCCGATCGCCCTGGGCGACAACCTGCGCCGCACCCTGCTCAAGCTGCGCCGGTCCAAGTCCAACGTCGAGCGGCTGAGGCTGGTCGGCGCGCTGCCCGCCAACGTGGGGATCCAGATCCCGGTCAACAGCGAGCCGCGCACCGGGCTGTCCATGGGCGAGCACCAGGCGATCACCGCCAAGGAGATGGGCATCAAGCGCGTCGACCAGGACGAGCTGGCCGCCGCCAGCCACCGCAACATGGCCGCCGCCTACGACCGGGGCTTCTTCGACGACCTGGTCACTCCGTTCCTCGGGCTGTACCGCGACGACAACCTGCGCCCGGACTCGTCGGCGGAGAAGCTGGCCAAGCTCAAGCCGGTGTTCGGTGTGAAGAACGGCGACGCGACGATGACGGCGGGCAACTCGACCCCGCTGACCGATGGCGCCTCGGTTGCGCTGCTGGCCAGCGAGGACTGGGCGAGCGCGCATTCGGTCACGCCGCTGGCCTTCCTGGTGGACGCGGAGACCGCGGCCGTCGACTACGTCAACGGCCGCGACGGCCTGCTGATGGCGCCCACCTACGCGGTACCGCGGTTGCTGGCCCGCAACGGGCTGAGCCTGCAGGACTTCGATTTTTACGAGATCCACGAGGCCTTCGCCTCGGTGGTGCTGGCGCACCTGCAGGCCTGGGAGTCGGAGGACTACTGCAAGGAGCGGCTGGGCCTCGACGCGGCGCTGGGGTCGATCGACCGGTCCAAGCTGAACGTCAACGGCTCCTCGCTGGCCGCCGGCCACCCCTTCGCCGCCACCGGCGGGCGGATCCTGGCCCAGGCGGCCAAGCAACTCGCCCAGAAGAAGGCGGAGCAGAAGGGTGGCGCCGGCAAGCCGTTGCGGGCCCTGGTCTCCATCTGCGCCGCCGGCGGCCAGGGTGTGGCCGCGCTTCTGGAGGCCTGACCGACCGTTTCATGAAATCCGTCACACCGGGTTAGCGATCGGGGCTGCGGGGTACCCGTAAGCGCGGATGACCCCGTGTTGTGGTCTGACCCCCCGACCCCGACGGCAATACGGGGCATCCCTGGAACGACCGCCGGTCAGCGCGGACGGGCGTACGAAAATGGCCGCCGCTGGAGTGAGGGGATCCAGCGGCGGCCTTTTTGTGTCGGTGTCGGGACAAGCGAAAGCCCCGCTTCCTTCGGGAAGCGGGGCTTTTGCTTTGCCGGTCAGAAGGCGGCTTCGTCGAGCTCCATGATGTCGTTGTCCAGCGTCTCGATCACCTCGCGGGTGCTGGCCAGCAACGGCAGGAAGTTCTTCGCGAAGAACGAGGCCACCGCGACCTTGCCCTCGTAGAAGGACCGCTCTTCGCCGCTGGCGCCGGCATCCAGCGCCTGCACGGCGACGGCCGCCTGGCGCTGCAGCAACCAGCCGATGACCAGGTCGCCGACGCTCATCAGGAAGCGCACCGAGCCCAGACCCACCTTGTAGAGGCTGGTCACGTCCTCCTGCGCGGCCATCAGGTAGCCGGTCAGCGTGGCCGCCATGGCCTGGACGTCGGCCAGGGCCTTGGCCAGCAGCTCGCGCTCGGACTTGAGCCGGCCGTTGCCGGACTCGCTGTCCACGAACTTCTGGATCTCGCCCGACACGTGGGCCAGCGCCACACCCTTGTCGCGGACGATCTTGCGGAAGAAGAAGTCCTGCGCCTGGATGGCCGTGGTGCCCTCGTAGAGGGAGTCGATCTTGGCGTCCCGGATGTACTGCTCGATCGGGTAGTCCTGCAGGAAGCCGGACCCACCGAAGGTCTGCAGGCTCTCGGTGAGCTTGGCGTAGGCCTGCTCGGAGCCGACGCCCTTGACCACCGGCAGCATCAGGTCGTTGACCTTGACGGCGAGCTCGGCGTCCACGCCGTGCACCGCCTGCGCCACCGCCGCGTCCTGGTAGGTCGCGGTGTAGAGGTACAGCGCGCGCAAACCCTCGGCGTAGGCCTTCTGGGTCATCAGCGACCGGCGCACGTCGGGGTGGTGCGTGATGGTCACCCGCGGCGCGGTCTTGTCGGTCATCTGCGTCATGTCGGCGCCCTGCACGCGGGACTTGGCGTACTCCAGCGCGTTCAGGTAGCCGGTCGACAGGGTCGCGATGGCCTTGGTGCCGACCATCATGCGGGCCTGCTCGATGACCTCGAACATCTGCGCGATGCCGTTGTGCACCTCGCCGACCAGCCAGCCCTTGGCGGGCACGTCGTGCTGGCCGAAGGACAGCTCACACGTGGCCGAAACCTTCAGGCCCATCTTGTGCTCGACGTTGGTCACGAAGACGCCGTTGCGCTCGCCCAGCTCGCCGGTCTCGAAGTCGAACAGGAACTTGGGCACGAAGAACAGCGACAGGCCCTTGGTGCCCGGGCCCGCGCCCTCGGGGCGCGCCAGCACCAGGTGGAAGATGTTCTCGAACAGGTCGCCGGAGTCGGCCGAGGTGATGAATCGCTTCACGCCCTCGATGTGCCACGAGCCGTCGTCCTGCTTGATCGCCTTGGTCCGCCCGGCGCCGACGTCGGAACCGGCGTCCGGCTCGGTGAGCACCATGGTGGAGCCCCATCCGCGCTCGGCGCAGATCACGGCCCACTTCTTCTGCTCCTCGGTGCCGAGGTGGTACAGGATGTTGGCGAAGCCGGCGCCGCCGCCGTACATCCACACGGCCGGGTTGGCGCCGAGCAGGTGCTCGTGCAGCGCCCACACCAGCGCGCGGGGCATCGGCATGCCGCCGAGGACCTCGTCGATACCGACCTTGTCCCAGCCGGCCTCGGTAACCGCGCGAACCGACTTCTTGAAGGCCTCCGGCAGCGTCACCGAGTGGGTCTTCGGGTCGAAGACCGGCGGGTTGCGGTCACCCTCCACGAACGACTCGGCGATGGGCCCCTCGGCCAGCCGGCTGATCTCGGTCAACATTTCGCGGGCGGTGTCGACATCCAGATCGCTGTAGTCGCCGGCGCCCAAAGCCTGCTCAACGCCCAAGACCTCGAACAGGTTGAATACCTGGTCACGGACGTTGCTCTTGTAGTGGCTCACTACGGTTTCCTCCTCGTTGAGAATGCCACTCGTGGTTGGGTACTACTTCTAAGTTACCCACCAGTAACACCGATAAAATAACGCTCTCGACAACTTCAACGCAAGTCAATGTGAGCTAAATTTCACTGTCTAAGTAACCAACCGGTTGGGAAGCCCGACCGGAGCCTCTGACCTGCGCCGATAACGAAACGGATCTCAAACTATGGGATGCATCACCACCCTGCCGGTGGTGGATCTGCGCACGTCGGAGGCCCAGCTGCGGCGGGGGTTGCGCGAGGCCGCGCACGAGGTGGGCTTCTTCTACCTGACCGGCCATGCCGTGCCCGACGAGCTGTCGGCCCGCGTGCTGGCGGCGGCCCGCCGGCTGTTCGAGCTGCCCGCGGCCGACAAGGAGGCGGTGGCCATGGTGCGCAGCCCGCACTTTCGTGGCTACACCCGGATGGGCGGCGAGCTGACCCGCGGCCGAGTGGACTGGCGCGAGCAGATCGACATCGGACCCGAGCGCGCCCCGATCGCGGCGCCCGGCAAGCCCGACTACCTGTGGCTGCAGGGGCCCAACCAGTGGCCGGACGCGTTGCCCGAGCTGCCGGGCATCATCGCCGAGTGGGACGCCGCGCTGTCCGCCGTCGCCCGCACCCTGCTTCGGCACTGGGCGGCCTCGCTGGGCAGCCCGGGCGACGTCTTCGACGCCGCCTTCGCCGAAACGCCCGCCACGCTGATCAAGATCGTGCGCTATCCGCGCAGCGCCGCCTCGTCGCAGGGCGTGGGCCCGCACAAGGACTCCGGGGTGCTGACACTGCTGCTGGCCGAGCCGGGCAGCCGCGGCCTGCAGGTGCGCAGGCCCGATACCGGGGAGTGGGTCGACGTGCCGCCCCTGGACGGCGCATTCGTCGTCAACATCGGCGAACTGCTCGAGGTGGCGACCGGCGGCTACCTGCGGGCCACCGAGCACCGGGTGAACCTGGACGGGCAGCCGGCCGACCGCATCTCGGTGCCGTATTTCTTCAACCCGCGGCTGGACGCCCAGATCCCCGTGCTGACGTTGCCGCCCGAGCTGCGGGCACGCGCCCGCCGGGTGACCGATCCCGCCGACCCGATCTTCTCCGTCTACGGCCGCAACGCGTGGAAGAGCCGGTTGCGCGCGCACCCCGATGTGGCTTCGGCGCACGGACATTCGGCGGGTAGGGTCGGGGACGAGAATCCCGTTCTCGGCTCAAGGGGCGAATGAATTCCGGTGAACGCGCACACGAACCTGACACCGTCCACACTTCGCGAGGCCTTCGGCCACTTCCCGTCCGGGGTGGTCGCCATCGCCGCCGAAGTCCAGGGCACCCGGGAAGGCCTGGCGGCCAGCACCTTCGTCCCGGTCTCCCTGGAGCCGCCGCTCGTGTCGTTCTGCGTGCAGAACACGTCGACGACCTGGCCCAAGCTCAAAGACCTGCCAATGCTGGGCATCAGCGTGCTCGGCGAGGCACACGACGCGGCCGCGCGCGCCCTGGCCGCCAAGACCGGCGACAGGTTCGCGGGCCTGGAAACGGAATCCCGGGAGAGCGGCGCGGTGTTCATCAAGGGCACCGGCCTGTGGCTGGAAAGCGCTATCGAACAGTTGATTCCGGCCGGCGATCACACCATCGTGGTGCTTCGGGTCAAGGAAGTGACCATCGACGCCGACGTGGCGCCGATCGTGTTCCACCGCAGCACGTTCCGGCGCCTCGGCGCCTGACCGCGGCTACGGGCGCCGGCTGAGTTCCGCCCGGAAGCCCGCTATCCGTTCCTCGATTTCCGCGGCGTCGTCGTGACGGCCGTCCTTGTGCGCGAGATCGGCGCGGACGGACAGCTCGCGGATGGCGGTTCGAATTTCGTTGACGCTGGTGGTTTCTCGCATATCTCCCACGCTGCCTTTCGGAGTTTGGGTTGTTATGCGGGTACCCGGCGCACCGGAAGGGCTAACGCCAGGTCAGCGGCGGAACAGCTTGTTGCCCAGCCACACCACCGGGTCGTACTTGCGGTCGGCGACCCGCTCTTTCATCGGGATCAGCGCGTTGTCGGTGATCTTGATGTTCTCCGGGCAGACCTCGGTGCAGCACTTGGTGATGTTGCAGTAGCCCAGGCCGTGTTCCTCCTGGGCCTGGTTGCGCCGGTCCAGCGTGTCCAGCGGATGCATCTCGAGCTCGGCGATCCGCATCAAGAAGCGCGGGCCGGCGAACGCCTTCTTGTTCTCCTCGTGGTCGCGGACCACGTGGCACACGTTCTGGCACAGGAAGCACTCGATGCACTTGCGGAACTCCTGCGAGCGCTGCACGTCGGCCTGCGCCATCCGGTACTCGCCCGGCTGCAGGTCCTTCGGCGGCGCGAACGCGGGGATCTCGCGCGCCTTCTCGTAGTTGAACGAGACGTCGGTGACCAGGTCGCGGATCACCGGGAAGGTCCGCAGCGGCGTCACCGTCACCACCTCGTCCTCGGCGAACGTGGACATCCGGGTCATGCACAGCAACCGCGGCACCCCGTTGATCTCCGCCGAGCACGAGCCGCACTTGCCCGCCTTGCAGTTCCACCGCACCGCCAGGTCGGGCGTCTGGGTCTGTTGCAGGCGGTGGATGATGTCGAGCACCACCTCGCCTTCGTTGACCTCAACCGTGAAGTCCTGCAGCGCGCCGCTGGCATCGTCACCGCGCCACACACGCATGGTCGCGTTGTAGGTCATTAGCCTCTCCGTCCTGGATGCTCGGCCAGCTCGTCGTCGGTGTAGTACTTCTCCAGCTCGGAGATCTCGAAGAGCTCCAGCAGATCCGGTCGCATCGGCACCTGGTCCTTGCGGGTGATGCTGATGTCGGGAATCACCTCGTCGCCCCCGGCGGCCTGGCACACCAGCAGCACCTTGCGCCAGCCCGAGTCCATCGCGGGGTGGTCGTCGCGCGTGTGCCCGCCGCGGCTTTCGGTGCGCTCCAGCGCGGCCTTGGCGACGCACTCGCTGACCAGCAGCATGTTGCGCAGATCGATGGCCAGGTTCCAGCCGGGGTTGTACTGGCGGCCGCCGTCGACGTGCATGTTCTTGAACCGCTCGCGAAGCTTGTCGAGCCGCGCGAGGGCCTCGGAGACCTCGTCGGCCTTGCGGATGATGCCCACCAGGTCGTTCATCGACTGCTGCAGCTCGAGCTGCAGCGTGTAAGGGTTCTCCGCCGGCGCGCCGTCGGCCGGTCCTTCGAAGGGGGACAGCGCCCTCTTCGCCGCGGTCTCGACGGCGTCGGCCGAGATGGTCGGACGGCTGCTCAGCGCCCGCACGTAGTCGGCCGCGCCCAGGCCGGCCCGCCGGCCGAAGACCAACAGGTCCGACAGCGAGTTGCCGCCGAGCCGGTTGGAGCCGTGCATGCCCCCGGAGCACTCGCCCGCGGCGAACAGGCCCGGGACCGTCGCGGCGCCGGTGTCGGCGTCCACCTCGACGCCGCCCATCACGTAGTGACAGGTGGGACCGACTTCCATCGGCTCCTTGGTGATGTCGACCCCGGCCAGCTCCTTGAACTGGTGGTACATCGACGGCAGCCGCCGCTTGATCTCTTCGGGCGTCAGCCGGGACGCGATGTCGAGGTACACCCCGCCGTGCGGGGTGCCCCGGCCGGCCTTGACCTCCGAGTTGATCGCGCGCGCGACCTCGTCGCGCGGCAGCAGGTCCGGGGTGCGACGGGCCGAGTCGTTGTCCTTGAGCCACTGGTCGGCCTCTTGCGCGGTTTCGGCGTACTGGCCCTTGAACACCGGCGGGATGTAGTCGAACATGAAGCGCTTGTCGTCGGAGTTCTTCAGCACCCCGCCGTCGCCGCGAACGCCCTCGGTGACGAGGATCCCCTTCACACTCGGCGGCCACACCATGCCGGTCGGGTGGAACTGCACGAACTCCATGTTGATCAGCGACGCGCCCGCCCGCAGGGCCAGCGCGTGCCCGTCGCCGGTGTACTCCCAGGAGTTCGAGGTGACCTTGAACGACTTGCCGATGCCGCCGGTGGCCAGCACCACGGCCGGCGCCTCGAACAGGACGAAGTTGCCGCTCTCGCGCCAGTAACCGAACGCCCCGGCGATCGCGTCGCCGTCCTTGATCAGCTCGGTGATGGTGCATTCCGCGAACACCCGGATGCGCGCCTCGTAGTCGCCGAGTTCGGCGTAGTCCTCCTGCTGCAGCGAAACGATCTTCTGCTGCATGGTGCGGATCAGCTCGAGGCCGGTGCGGTCACCGACGTGCGCCAGCCGCGGGTAGGTGTGCCCGCCGAAGTTGCGCTGGCTGATCTTGCCGTCCTTGAGGCGATCGAACAGTGCGCCATAGGTTTCCAGCTCCCAGACGCGGTCCGGGGCCTCCTTGGCGTGCAGCTCGGCCATCCGCCAGTTGTTCAGGAACTTCCCACCACGCATCGTGTCGCCGAAGTGGGTCTTCCAGTTGTCTTTCGGGTTGGTGTTGCCCATCGACGCCGCGCAGCCGCCCTCGGCCATGACCGTGTGGGCCTTGCCGAACAGCGACTTGCACACCACCGCGACCTTGAGGCCGCGTTCCCGCGCCTCGATGACCGCACGCAGCCCCGCGCCGCCGGCACCGATGACGACTACGTCGTAGGCATGCCGTTCGACCTCAACCATGGAAACCCTCGCTAGCTACGTCTGATTGTTCTTCGAATCGCTTTTCAGCCAACAAATCTCAGGTCAGGAATCGTGTTGCTGGCCACCAGCGCGATGTAGAAATCGGTGAGCATCAGGGTGCCCAGCGTGATCCAGGCGTACATCTTGTGCCGGGTGTTGATGTTGCTGACCTGGGTCCAGATCCAGTACCGCACAGGGTGCTTGGAGAAGTGCTTGAGCCGCCCGCCCGTCACGTGCCGGCAGGAATGGCACGACAGCGTGTAGATCCACAGCATGATGACGTTGCCCACCATGATCAGGTTGCCCAACCCGAACCCGAAGCCGTGCGGGCCGGAGTCGGAGTGGAAACCGATGATCGCGTCGTAGGTGTTGATCACCGAGATGATGCCGGCGATGTAGAAGAAGTACCGGTGGCTGTTCTGGATGATCAGCGGGAACCGGGTCTCGCCGGTGTAGTGGACCCGTGGTTCGGCGACGGCGCAGGCGCTGGGCGACTGCCACACCGTGCGGTAGTAGGCGCCGCGGTAGTAGTAGCAGGTGAGCCGGAACAGCAGCAGGAACGGCAGCGTCAGCGCCGCGTACGGCAACCACCACACGTCGGGCAGGATCTGGGGCCAGAAGTCGCCGGCCTCGCCGCAGGCCTTGCTCACGCAGGGCGAGTAGAAGGGCGTGAGGTAGTGGTACTTAGGAACGAAGAAGTAATCCTGCTGGAACGCGCGCGCGGTCGCGTAGATCAGGAACGCGGCGAAGCCCAAATCGATCCGCAGCGGCGACATCCACCACCGGTCGGTGCGTAGGGTCCGTTGCGGGATGCGGGCGCGCGTGGGTGAAAAGACACCTGACGCAGGACGGTTCGCCGTGGGTGCGCTCATCTAGTGTTCCTCTTCGAACGGGCTGTTGGTCGAAGGGTACACAGAGAGGACCCCCTCATTTCCGGGGGGCTTGGGTTATTCGAGGTTGTCAGGACCGGTTGTGACCCCCGACACCCTCGTCGTCGACATCGCGCCAGAATTCGCTGTCGTACTGGGTGTCGGGAATGACGATCTTCTCGCCGGACTGCTGCACGGTGGCGCGCGCCAGGTCCAACTCCGCTATGTCGGTGTCGAGCATTTCGACGTCGGAGATGATCCGGTCGGCGTCGATGACGATGCGCCGCATCGCCGGGCTGTCGCCGTACCGACTCTTCAGGGAGCCCACGCACCGCCGCAGGCCGCCGATGAGGTCGTGAAGTTCGGCGAGTTCAGTCGCGGTGCTCAACGGATCTCCTACTTAGTTTTCAGGGGCAGACGGTGTTGCGGATCACAGTACGCCCCCGATAGTAGCCACCGCGGCGGCCTAATGTCGGACGCATGACAGGCCACACCGCCGCCGACCGCGCCGCCGCGCTACTCGCCCTGCACCGCCCGGGCGACCCGGTGATCCTGCCGACGGTGTGGGACGCCTGGTCGGCCCGCCTCGCCACCGGCGCCGGGTTCGCCGCGCTCACCGTGGGCAGCCACCCGCTGGCCGATTCCATCGGCAAGCCGGACGGCGAGGGCATGTCGTTCGACGACGTGCTGGCCCGGGTCGCCCAGATCACCGCCGCGGTCGACGTTCCGGTGTCGGTGGACATCGAATCCGGGTACGGGCTCGCGGCCGAGCGGCTGATCGAGGGATTGTTGAGCGTGGGCGCGGTGGGGCTCAACGTCGAGGACACCGTCCACTCGGAGGGGAAGCGCCTGCGATCCGCCGGCGAGCACGCCGAATTGGTCGGTGCGCTGCGGTCGGCCGCCGACGCGGCCGGGGTGCATGTCGTGATCAACGCACGGACCGATCTGTTCCTGCGCCAGGACGGCGACCCGGCGGATCGCATCGAGCGCGCGGTGGACCGGTTGGCGCTGGCGGCGGCCGCGGGGGCCGACGTGCTGTACCCGGTGGGCCGCCACGACCCGGAGACGTTGCGGCGCTTGGCCGCAGAGCTGCCGCTTCCGGTCAACGCGATTGCGCTGCCCGACCAGGACGACCCGGCGTCGTTCGGGCCGCTGGGTGTCGCCAGGATCAGCTTCGGCCCGTTCTTGCAGGCGGCGCTGGCCACCCGGGCCAACGAGCTCCTGGCCCGCTGGGCCTAGACCTGCGGAAACCTTTGTGGGACAGGCGAATCCGGCGGGGTTGGTGACCCCGCCGGTTCGTGCCCACCTATTACTTGGTCTATTACTTGGTGATCGCGATGCGCTGCGGCTGGTTTCCGGCGTACGCGCCGGTGACCCGCACGGTCAGCACCCCGGCGTCGTAGGAGGCCGTGATGGCTTCCCCGGTGATGTGGGCGGGCAGGGCGAACGATCGGCGGAATGATCCGTACCGGACCTCACGCAGGGTGCGTCCGTCCTTCTCGTCGGCGTGCTCGTCCCGGCGTTCGCCGCGGATGACGAGTCGGCCGCGGTCGACCTCGACGTTGACGTCCTTATCGACGTCAACACCCGGCAGTTCGACGCGTACGACCGCGTCCTCGCCGTCCTTGACGACCTCCGCGGCGGGATTGAATCCGCTGGTCACCGGCTTGTTCCAGTCCGATGCGGCGGCGGGGCCGAAGAAGTCGCGCAGCCACCGGTCGGTGTCCCAGGCCGGTCGCGACCACAGTGCGAGGTTACTCATGGGGATCTCCTTGTACTTCCTTGAGCTTTGTTGTGGATCTGCTGTGTCCGGCGCCCTTCCGGCCGGCTATAGGTTCAAACATGAGTCGACCACGCTAAAGTTCCACCTAGGCGTTCGCCGTGGGCGAACGAATATTCACAGGGCTCCCTGTGAGTTGTGAGATCCTCGTCATAGGACCGTCACATTGGGCGAAATCGCGGTAATTTCCGGCCGCTAACCTCAAACCCATGGCTGCAGACGGGATTTCGCGTGCGCACTGTGCGGGCCGTCACATCGTCGTAGTCGGGCACGGCATGGTGGGGCACCGGTTTGTCGAGGCGCTCAGGGCGCGCGACACCGAGGGATCTTGGCGCATCACGGTTTTCGCCGAGGAGGCCGACGCGGCTTACGACCGGGTGGGGCTGACCTCGTACACCGAGAGCTGGGATCGCAAGCTGTTGGCGCTGCCGGGCAACGACTACGCGGGTGACGAGCGGGTGCGGTTGGTCTTGAACACCCGCGTCACCGAGATCGACCGGGAAGCGAAGTCGGTGCTGACGGCCGACGGGCAGCGGCACGGTTACGACGCGCTGGTGCTGGCCACCGGTTCCTACGCGTTCGTTCCGCCGGTGCCCGGCCACGAGCTGGCCGCGTGCCACGTCTATCGCACCCTCGACGACCTCGACGCCATCCGGGCCGACGCCCAGCGCACCGTGGGGGCCGGCCGCACCCCGGCGGGCGTGGTCATCGGCGGTGGTCTGCTGGGGCTGGAAGCCGCTAACGCATTGCGCCAGTTCGGTTTACGGACGCACGTCGTCGAGATGATGCCGCGGCTGATGGCCCAACAGATCGACGAGGGTGGCGGCGCGCTGCTGGCCAAGAT
This sequence comes from Mycobacterium sp. E2989, assembly GCF_001667595.1. Lineage (NCBI taxonomy): Bacteria > Bacillati > Actinomycetota > Actinomycetes > Mycobacteriales > Mycobacteriaceae > Mycobacterium > Mycobacterium sp. E2989. Next base: position 24,927 of record NZ_LZJX01000020.1, read on the forward strand.
GATCGGCGACCTGGGCATCGAGGTGCACGTGGGCACGGGCACCGAGTCGATCGAGGCGATCGACCACTCGGACGGGGTGTCGTCGGTGCGGGTGCGGCTGAGCGACGGCGAGGTCGTCGACGCCGGGCTGGTCATCTTCGCGGCCGGCATCCGCCCGCGCGACGAGCTGGCCCGTCAGGCCGGCCTGGCGCTCGCCGAGCGCGGCGGTGTGCTCACCGACTTAGCTTGCCGCACAAGCGATCCCGACATCTATGCGATCGGTGAGGTCGCCGCGATCGGTGGCCGGTGCTACGGCCTGGTGGGGCCCGGTTACACCTCTGCCGAGGTGGTGGCCGACCGGTTGTTGGACGGCGCCGCGGAATTCGGCGAGGCGGACCTGTCGACCAAGCTGAAGTTGCTCGGTGTCGACGTCGCCAGCTTCGGCGACGCGATGGGGGTGACCGAGAACTGCCTCGAGGTCGCCATCAACGACGCGGTCAAGCGAACCTACGCCAAGCTGGTGCTCTCCGACGACGCCAAGACCCTGCTGGGTGGCGTCCTGGTGGGCGATGCCTCGTCGTACGGGGTGTTGCGGCCGATGGTCGGCAGCGAGCTGCCGGGGGATCCGCTCGCGCTGATCGCCCCCGTTTCCGGCGACGCGCCGGCGCTGGGAGTCGGGGCGCTGCCCGACAACGCGCAGATCTGTTCGTGCAACAACGTGACCAAGGGCGACCTGAAGTGCGCGATCGCCGACGGCTGCGCCGACGTCCCGTCGCTGAAGTCGTGCACGGCGGCCGGCACGTCGTGCGGTTCGTGCGTGCCCCTGCTCAAGCAGCTGCTGGAGGCCGAGGGCGTCGAACAGTCCAAGGCGCTGTGCGAGCACTTCAACCAGTCGCGCGCGGAGCTGTTCGAGATCATCTCGGCCACCGAGATCCGCACCTTCTCCGGCCTGCTGGAGCGCTTCGGCCGCGGAAAGGGTTGCGACATCTGCAAACCCGTGGTCGCCTCCATCCTGGCCTCCACCGGCTCGGAGCACATTCTCTCCGGCGAGCAGGCCTCGCTGCAGGACTCCAACGACCACTTCCTGGCCAACATCCAGAAGAACGGCAGCTACTCCGTGGTGCCGCGGGTCCCCGGTGGTGACATCAAGCCGGAGCACCTGATCCTGATCGGGCAGATCGCCCAGGACTTCGGCCTCTACACCAAGATCACCGGCGGCCAGCGCATCGACATGTTCGGCGCCCGGGTGGACCAGCTGCCGGAGATCTGGCGTCGGCTGGTCGACGGCGGCATGGAATCCGGCCACGCCTACGGCAAGGCGCTGCGCACGGTCAAGAGCTGCGTCGGCACCGACTGGTGCCGCTACGGTCAGCAGGATTCGGTGCAGCTGGCCATCGACCTGGAGCTGCGCTACCGGGGCCTGCGGGCGCCGCACAAGATCAAGATGGGCGTTTCGGGTTGCGCCCGGGAGTGTGCGGAGGCGCGGTCCAAGGACGTCGGCGTCATCGCCACCGAAAAGGGTTGGAACCTCTACGTCGGCGGCAACGGCGGCATGACGCCCAAGCACGCGCAGCTGTTGGCCAGCGACCTGGACACCGAGACGCTGGTGCGCTACGTCGACCGGTTCGTCATGTACTACATCCGCACCGCGGACCGGCTGCAGCGCACGGCGCCGTGGGTCGACTCGCTTGAGGGCGGCCTCGACCACGTGCGGGAGGTCGTGTGCGAGGACTCGCTGGGGCTGGCCGCGGAATTCGAGGCCGCCATGGAGCGGCACGTGCAGAACTACAAGTGTGAATGGAAGGGCGTGCTCGACGACCCGGACAAGCTGTCGCGGTTCGTCTCGTTCGTCAACGCCCCGGACGAAGTCGATTCCACCGTGGAATTCACCGAACACGCGGGGCGCAAAATCCCTGTGTCCATTGGCATGCCGAAGATCCGTACGGGAGCTGGAGATCAATCATGACACTTCTCAACGACATTGCGGTGTGGACGACGGCCTGCGAGTACGACCGTCTCATCCCGGGCCGGGGCGTCGGCGTGCTGCTCGACGACGGCTCCCAGGCGGCGTTGTTCCGGCTGGACGACGGCTCGGTGTGCGCGGTGGGCAACGTCGACCCGTTCTCCGGCGCGGCGGTGCTGTCGCGCGGGATCGTGGGAGACCGCAGGGGCCGGGTGGCGGTGCAATCGCCGATCCTCAAGCAGGCCTTCTCGTTGGAAGACGGTTCCTGCCTGGACGATCCGAACTTCTCGGTGCCGGTGTACCCGGCGCGCATCACCGCCGACGGATTCGTTCAGGTCGGCCGCTTCGCCGCCTAGCGGGTGATGTCGCCGACGAGGTAGCGCTGCATCGTCGGGCCGATGGCGTCGACGATCGCGTCGACGGACATCGAATGCAGCGGCTCGGAGCGGATGCCGTAGCGCATGATGCCGAGGCCGACCAGTTGCGAGGCGCACAGCGACGCCCGGGTGGCGGCCTTGTCGGCGCCGAGCACCTTGAGCAGCGGGCCGAAAACCGGTCCGATGAACATGGATTGCACGGTTTCGGCGGTCTTGGCCATCCCGGTGGAAGCGATCGCGCTCGCGGCGAAGGGGCCGCCGCCCGCGGCGTCCCAGGTGGTGATCAGCATGCGCAGCGTCTGCCGGCCCACCTGGTTGGCCCCGCCGGTGACGATCCGGTCGATGAATTCCGGTGTGCCGAACGGCAACCGCAGCATCTTGGCGACCGGGTCAAGGAGCCCACGCGACGGCTCTTCGCGACGGGGCATGCTGCCAGGATCGTCGGAATCCGACCAAAGATCAAGCGCCGCCGGTCGTCGGCGCGCCTTTGCGTCAACGCAGTCAGGCCGCCGAATTCGGCCGCAAGGCCCGGCCGTGGACCAAGCGCTGCGCGCTCGATCGGCGCGACGCGTGCCGCGCGGTGGGGGCCAGGACCGGCGGCATAGCCCGGCGGAAACGATTGGCGATCAGCCGCGCCAGGCCGGGATGGGTGCCCAGCGGACGGCTGACCAGATCGGCGCCGCAGGCGTGCAGCCGCTCCTGGAACAGGCCGTCGGCCAGCAGGTAGGAGGCCACCACCACGCGCGCGTCGCCGCGCGCCCGGCGCCTGGCCTGGTCCACCGCCTCGGGCAGCCGCGGGCCGCCGGTGGCGGCGAAAGCGAGGCTCACCCGTGACCCGGTGAGCGCGGACACCAGCGTCGCGGTGGTGTGCAGATCGGCGCGCGCGTGGGGGTCCGACGTGCCCGCCGCGGCGAGGATCACCGAATCACCCGGTCGCCAACCGCATTTGACCAACTGGTCGCCGACGATCCGGGCGATCTGACCGCTCGGGCCGAGGGCCGGCGTGACGATGACCTCGGGGTGCCCGCTCTGCTCGACGTGGGCCGGCAGGTCGGCGCGGACGTGGTAGCCGCGCGACAGAAACGCCGGCAGCACGATGGCGGGCCGGCCCGTCGCCCGCACCCGGGACAGCACCTCGCCGGGCGTGGGGCCCAACACGTCGACGAACGCGACTTCTACCGGTCGGCTGGTCAACGAACTCGCTTGCGCGGCAAGCTCTTCGAGTTGTCGCACACCCTCGGGCCGGCGGGTGCCGTGCGCGACCAGGATCAGCGCCATGCCGCGTCCACCCGTTGTTCGGTGGCCAGCCGGTAGCCCCGCTTGACCACGGTTGCGACGATGTTCTTGTCGCCCAATGCCGTTCGCAACCGCAGCACGGCCGTGTCGACGGCGTGCGGGTCGTTGCTGTTGCCGGGCAGCGCCCGCAGCAGGTCACCACGCGCCACGACGTCGCCCGGGCGTTTCGCCAACTCGCGCAATATCCCCATGCCGGACGGCGAGAGCACCTTGATCGAGCCGTCCACCAGCACGCACGTGCCTCGGATGTCGACCGTGTGACCGGCCGCCCGCACGGTGGACGAACCGAGCAGCGGCAGCTCCTCGGCGACGTGACGGGCCAAGGCGCCCAACCGCATTCGTTCGGGCGATGAGGTCGGCACACCCTTCCGGATCAGCGGCTTGGACGTCACGGGGCCGACGCACATCGCGTGCACGTCGCTGCGCAGCGCCCCCAGCAGCTGGTCTTCGACGTCGAGCTCACGGCTGCGCTCCAGCACCGCCGCGGCCGCGGGCGCCGAGGTGAAGGTGACGGCGTCGAACTGCCGCCCCGCGATCCCCATCACGAGCTGATCGAACGTGCCGCCCAACGGCGTTGGCTTCCACCGATACACCCGGACGGGCACCACTTCGGCGCCGGCCAGGCGCAATCCGCCCAGGAATTCGGGGAAGGGGTCCCACGCGTCGGCGGCGCCGTGCAGCTGGACGGCCACCCGCTGCCCGGCCACGCCCGAGCGGAGCAGGTATTCCAGCACCTCCTGCGAGGACTCCGATTCCGGCGACCACTCCTCGTGCAGGCCGGCGGCGCGCAGCGCGCCGGTCGCCTTGGGGCCGCGCGAGACTATCCGGGCGGACGACAGGGCGTTGAGCAGCGGGCTGACCAGCCCCCACCCCTCGGCCGCGGCGAGCCAGCCGCGAAACCCGATGCCGGTGTGCGCGACCAGGATGTCGGGGGGCTCGGCGATCAACGCCTCGGTGTTACGGTGCAGTTCGTCGTCGTCGGGCAGCGCGATCATGTTGATCGCGGGCGCGCTGCACACCTCGGCACCCTGGCGGCTGAGCAGCGCGCACAGCTCCTCGGAGCGCCGACTCGAGGTCACCGCGATGCGGTAACCGGTCAGCGGCGGGGAGTCGGGCTGGCCCATATTTCCTGTGTATGCCTGTCAGATTTCGGTCTCGTTACCTGGCAATTGCTTGCGCATTGCCCACCGTGAGGCCACGCTCACACCCGGGCCAGCGCGGCGGCCGTGTCACCGTGAGCCACGGCGGGCAGCCGCGGGCGCCGCACGTACACCGCCCAGGTGACGATCGCGGAGACGACATAGGAGGCCAGGAACGCCCAGTACGCCGACGTCCCGGTCCCGGTGGCCAGGTAGGACTGGCGCAGCGCGAGGTTGATGCCCACGCCGCCGAGGGCGCCGACCGCGGAGCAGACACCGATCAACGACCCGGATCTCGCGCGCGCCCAGTGCCGCCGCTGCGCCTCGCTCATCTCCAGGGCGCGGCTGCGCACCTCGTAGACCGAGGGGATCAGCTTGAACACCGAACCGTTGCCCATCCCGGACAGGATGAACAGCACCATGAAGCCGGCGACGTAACCGGCCACGCTGGTCGAGTGCGCCGCGCGATCGTCGAAAGTGCTGATGCAGACCAGTAATCCGGCGCCCAGGGTCATGCCGGCGAGCACGGCGAGCGTGACCCGGCTGCCGCCCTTGCGGTCGGCCAGCCGGCCACCGTAGATCCGGGCCAGTGAGCCCAGCAGTGGGCCGAGGAAGGCCACCTGCGCGGCGTGCAGGGCGGCATGCCTGGCGCTTTCGCCGTGGGCGAGGAAGTTGACCTGCATCACCTGACCGAAGGCGAAGGAAAACCCGATCCAGGAGCCGAACGTGCAGATGTAGAGCAGGGAGATGACGTAGGTGTCGCGCTCGAACAGGATCGAGCGCATCGTGTTCAGCTCGGTGCCGTGGCCGACGTTGTCCATGAACAGCGCGGCCGCGACGCCCACCACGGCGAGCGCCAGCAGATACACCGCACACACCCAGTACGGCGCCTCGTGCCCGGCCGTGGCGAGCACCAACAACGCGACCAGTTGGATCACCGCCACCCCGAGGTTGCCCACGCCGGCGTTGACGGCCAGCGCCGAGCCCTTGAGCCGCTGCGGGTAGAAGACGTTCACGTTGGCGAGCGAGGCCGCGTAGTTGCCGCCGCCCAGGCCGGTCAGCGCGGCGCAGACCACGAAGGGCCACAGCGGCAGCCCGGGATTGGCCAACAACACGACGGTGCCCGCCGTCGGGATCAACAGCACGAAGGCCGAGAAGACGGTCCAGTTGCGGCCGCCGAAGGCGGCGATGCCCAGGGTGTAGGGGATCCGGGCCAGGCCACCGACCAGCGTGGCGACTGCGCCCAGCAGCAGCTTGTCGCCGGCGGAGAAACCGTAGACGTGCGCCGGCATGAACAGCGCCATGACCGGCCACAGCGTCCAGACCGAAAAGGCGACGTGGTCGCCGGCGATGGTGCACAGCAGGTTGCGGCGGGCGATCTTCTTGTCACCGGCCTCCCAAGCCCCCGTGTCCTCCGGATTCCAGTCCGCGATGCTGTGATTGCGGGCCATCCGATAGTCACCTTTCGTCGACCGCGCTGAGGTGCATGAATTCGACTGCGCGCGTTAGGAACTGGTCTGCATGCGGGCGCGCCGAACGAAGAGGCATGCCCCGCGGTGTATTTCGATGCTCACATTCGGACCGGGGACGGGTCAACTCAAACGGGCGTAAATCGGCTGTTAGTTGATTACCAGTTATCTGGTAAGTCCCTGTAGACCGAACATGGTGAAATCACGTCCCGATCAACGTGATTCGACCCCGGATCCGCAACTGCGTGTGAGCTGGACTACATGCCCTCGGGCGAGGCCTACGAGAACGGCCAGTCCGCGGCGCCGGAGTGCGCATGGGCGCCCACCAAAATCCTCGGGCGGGACCAGTGCAGGCGCACCGACTGCCCGGGACGCACCTGGGCGATTTTGTCGATGTCCTCGTCGATCACCACACCCACCACTGGGTAGCCGCCGGTGACGGGGTGGTCGGGTCCCAGGATGACCGGTAAGCCGTTGGGCGGCACCTGAATTGCGCCGCGGGTGGCACCCTCGCTGGGCAGCTGCCGGTCCGGGTAGCAGTACTGCAGCGGGCGGCCGACCAGTCGCATCCCCACCCGGTCGCTGCGATCGGACGCCACCCAATCGTTGTGCACCAACAGATCGGGGTCGACGAACCAATCGTCACGCGGGCCGGGCACCACCGCCAGCTCGACCACGCTGCCGGTGATCGCGGCCACCGGGGCCTGGTCCAGTTCGGGGTAGTCCGGGGTGTGCTCCCCGACGGGGAGCCGATCTCCGGCCCGCAGCGGCGCCGGGCCGATGGCGGACATCACGTCGTAGCTGCGCGAGCCCAGCACCGGCTGCACGCCGATACCGCCCCGCACCGCCAGGTAGGTTCGCAGCCCGGCGCGGGGCGTGCCCAGGGTGATCACCTGGCCGTCGCGGACATGCTGAATGCTGTTGGTGCCGAACTTGATTCCGTCGACAGTCGGGTCGGTGTCGGCCCCGGTGACCGCGACGTCGATGCCCCCGCCGCGGACCCGGGCCGCGAAACCGCCGAAGGTCACCTCGACGGTGGCGCGGTCGGTGGGGTTGGCCACCAGCCGGTTGGCCAGTTGATGGGCGCGGCGGTCGGCGGCCCCGGACCGGCTCACGCCGAGGTGTGCGAGCCCGGGCCGGCCCAGGTCCTGGACGAGGGCGAGCGGTCCGGTGCGAAGGATCTCGAGGGTTATCACGGCGATCTCCTTGCTCAGACGGCCCGGAATTGAACCCACATGCCCTGCGTCAGCAGCGCGGGGTCGGGCCGCTCGATGTCCCACAGGACGGCGTCGGTGCGGCCGATCAGTTGCCAGCCGCCGGGCGACCTACGCGGGTAGACCGCGCTGAATTCGCCGGCGAGTCCCACCGAGCCGGCGGGCACCGCGGTGCGCGGCTCCGAACGGCGCGGCACCCGCAGGCGCGCGTCACCGTCGACCAGATACGCGAAACCCGGGGCGAACCCGCTGAATCCGACCCGCCACAACGAACCGGTGTGGGCGTCGATCACCTGCGCGGTGGTCAGCCCGGTGACCTCGGCGACCTCGGCGAGATCCGGGCCGTCGTAGACCACGTCGATGACGACGTCGGCGCGCCGATCCGGCTGGGGGGCGTCCCCCGCGGTCACCCGCATCTTGCGCAGCCGCTGACGGATCACGCCTTGGCGCCGCGGGGAGTCCAGTTTCACCAGAACCGTCCGGGCGGCCGGGACGATGTCGACGACGCCCGGCAACGCCGCCTCGCGCAACTGCGCCGCCCACGCCAACACCTCGGCGGTGCTGCCGCATTGCAGCAGCAGCGCGCTGTCGCCGAAGTCCAGAACCGTGTTGCCGACCAGTTCCGTCGGCAGTCCCTTGGACACGTTGTCGGTAAGGTCGGTCACGCTCATACTCGACGGTAACCTCCCCATCGCGGGGCGGGCGAGGGGCGAGCGAGGGATTTTCGAACACTGCCAGAGGTGCCTTAGCAAACGTTCAAACGCCACTGGCGCTCAGGCGATCTAACCGAGGATTTTGTAGATCAGCGGCGGCAGTTGATCGGCGACCAGTTGGTAGCTCAGGGGCGAGGAAAAGGCGATCGCGCCGGCCTGCTCCTTGGTGGTGAAGATGTGCCGGTACTGCGCGGTGGCCTGTGCCGCCGCCACGTCGGGGTCGGCGAGCAACGCCTTCTGGTCGTCCGGGCTCTCGGTCGTCCAGATGATCACATCGGCGGAATCGAGCACCGCCTTGACGTGATCGCGCGGGATGACGGCGCGGTGGTCGGTGCCGAAAGGCCTGATGCTGTCGGCGATCACGAGACCCATCTGGTTGAGGAAGTCCGTGCGCCAGCCGGCCATGGTCGCGACGACGGTGCCCTGCCACAGCGTGCCCTCCATCAGCAACGCCTTCTTGCCCGTCCAGACCGGGTGTTCCTTGCCGACCGCGGTGAACTTCTGGTCGACGGCGGCGATCTGCGACTTCATCTGGTCGGCCAAAAATACCGCCTGGCCGATGGTGGTGGCCTGCTCCTTCCAGGGTTCGAAGAAGGCGTCGCCGTCCGACTGCGGCACGGTCGGGGCGATCGCGGACAGCTTCTTGTAGGTGTCGGCGTCCACCCCCGCGTTGACGGCGACGATCAGGTCCGGTTTGAGGCCGGCGATCTGGTCGACCGGGATCCCGTTGTCGAGGTTGAGCACCACCGGCTGCGCGCCGCCGAGCTTGGGCTGAGCCCACGGCCACACCGCGAACGGTTGATCGCCGAACCAGTTGGTCACCGCGATCGGCACCACCCCGACCGCGAGCAGGTCGTCCTGCTCGGTATAGCCGGCGCTGACCACGCGCTTGGGCGGTTCCTTGATGACGGTCTGGCCGAAGAGGTGGTTGATCGTCACGGCTTTGCCACCGGAGGTGTCCGAGGGCGGTTTGCCCGACGAGCACGCGGCCGTCGCGCCGGTGACCCCGGCGACCGCCGCGGCCCCGGCGAGCTGCAAGAATCCCCGTCGATTCCAACCGTGGCGCATCGCGTGAGATTAGCGCGTCACGCGCCCGCGGCGCCCGTCGCCGCGCGGTTGCGCCGCTCAATCCAGCGGCATGCCGGCATCCAGGAAGTCCAGGGCCCGATAGATGGTGTCGGCCGTTTTCGGCGCGCTGTCGAAGGCCGCCATCATGGCGCCGACCATCGCGCCGACGAACACCCGAACCTCGAAATCGGTTGCGCTACGGCCTATTCGGCGACCGATCGCCTCCGCCATGACGTTGACGGTGCGGTAGTACTCGTCGTAGAGGGCGGCCTTGAGTTCGGGTATCGAGAAGATCAGCCGCTGGCGGGTGTTCTCGAACTCGAGTTGCTCGGGGGACAGGCCGGCCATGGTGGTGGCGTAGGCCCGCCGGATGGCCTGGCTCGGTGACAGCTCGGGCGGCTGGGCGTCGAACGCCGCCAGGATCAGCGGATCGAGGTCGTCGGCGAGCAGCAGCGATTCCTTGGACCCGAAGTACCGGAAGAACGTGCTGGGCGACACCTCGGCGGCCTCGGCGATCTGCTCGACCGTGGTGGCGGCGTAACCGTTCGCGTCGAACAGGCGGAACGCCTCGCGCCGCAGGGCGTGGCGGGTCTTGATTTTCTTGCGTTCCCGCAGCCCGAGCCGCTGGTCAGTCGCCTGCATGCGGCAATTCTCTCGCATCGCGGGGCCAAAAAGTTCTGACAACGGGCGAATGGCCGCTGCGAGATCCACGTATCTCCGGCGTAACTGCGCCCACGCAGACCGGTAACAGTCCTTTCCTAGCGTCGGGACCGTGACCATGACGACCTCCGCAGAGCCGACCACGCCGGTCCTTGCCCCCGCGCCCGAGCGCCCACCGCACCGCCGCGGGCACTGGATCGACGACTGGCGCCCCGACGACCCCGAGTTCTGGGAGACCACCGGCAAGCCGATCGCCCGCCGCAACCTGATCTTCTCGATCTTCGCCGAGCACGTCGGGTTCAGCGTGTGGATGCTGTGGAGCATCGTCGTCGTCCACATGACCGCCGGCGCCCACGGGCACCCGTCGGCGTCCGGCTGGGCGCTGTCCGCGAGCCAGGCGCTGTGCCTGGTCGCCGTGCCCAGCGGGGTGGGCGCCTTCCTGCGCCTGCCCTACACGTTCGCGGTCCCGCTGTTCGGCGGCCGCAACTGGACCACCATCTCGGCGGCCCTGCTGTTGATCCCGTGCGCGCTGCTGGCCTGGGCGGTCGGCCATCCCGGGCTGTCGTTCGGCGTGCTGGTCGCGATCGCCGCGACCGCGGGCTTCGGCGGCGGCAACTTCGCGTCGTCGATGGCCAACATCTCCTTCTTCTACCCGGAGAAGGAGAAGGGCTGGGCGCTGGGCCTCAACGCGGCCGGCGGCAACATCGGGGTGGCCGTGGTGCAGAAGATCATCCCGCCGATCGTCGTCGCGGGGGGCGGGGTGGCGCTCTCGCGCGCCGGCCTGTTCTACGTGCCGCTGGCCGTGGTGGCCGCGGTGTGCGCCTTCCTGTTCATGAACAACCTGTCCGAGGCCAAGGCAGACGTGAAGCCGGTCTGGCAGTCGCTGCGCCACCCCGACACCTGGGTGATGTCGCTGCTCTACATCGGCACGTTCGGCTCGTTCATCGGCTACTCGGCGGCCTTCCCGACCCTGCTCAAGACGGTGTTCGGCCGCGGCGACATCGCCCTGACTTGGGCCTTCCTCGGCGCCTGCATCGGGTCGGTGATCCGGCCCGTGGGTGGGAGGCTGGCCGACCGGATCGGCGGGGCGCGCATCACCGCGGCCAGCTTCGTCATGCTGGCCGCGGGCGCCTCGGCGGCGCTGTGGTCGGTGCACGCCAGGAACCTGCCGTTGTTCTTCGCCAGCTTCATGTTCTTGTTCGTCGCGACCGGCATCGGCAACGGCTCGACCTACCGGATGATCTCCCGGATCTTCGTGATCAAGGGCGAGCTCGCCGGCGGCGACGCCGACACGATGGTGCACATGCGCCGCCAGGCCGCGGGCGCGCTGGGCGTGATCTCGTCGATCGGCGCCTTCGGCGGGTTCGTCGTGCCGCTGGCCTACGCCTGGTCGAAGGCCCAATTCGGCAGCATCGAACCCGCGCTGCGGTTCTACGTGGCCTTCTTCCTCGGCCTGCTGGTGGTCACCTGGTACTGCTACCTGCGCAAGAAGAGCGGCTCCAACGCTCTGGCGCGGGCCGGGGTGTAGCGCGGCCTCACGGGCGCTGCCTGCCGCCGTAACCCTCCCAGGGGCTGTAGTCGGCGATCAGGTCTTCCTGCGGAGGCCGCTGGTCGGCCGGCACGTGCTGCAGGTTGATCCGGATCCGGTACCAGATCGAACTCGGCCCGCGCATGCCGTCGACCAGAACGTCGGCCGGCTGCAGCAGGCGCGACGCCTCCGGGTAGCGGCCGCGCCAGGTGTCCAGCGCGGCCAGCGCCTCGTCCTTGGTCTTGGTGCGGGCGATCTCGATGAGCGGCATCACCGACCGGCGCCGCCCGGCCAAACTGGTACCGGATCCCCTGGGCGCGCGCTCCGGGGGGCCCATCTCCTCGGCCAGCACCAGCAGCCGGTTCAGGTCACCGACGGCGTCGTCCATGCCCTCCCACGGGTCGCCCAGAGCGGCGAACCGCTCGGGCACCGTGTCGATGGTGAACTCCTCGGGGCGGCGCTCGGTGACTTCGTCCCACCGCAGCGGCGTCGACACCCGGGCGTCCGGCGTCGCCCGCACCGAGTACGCGGACGCGACCGTGCGGTCCTTGGCGTTCTGGTTGAAGTCGACGAACACTTCTTCGCCGCGCTCCTCCTTCCACCAGCGGCTGGTTGCCGCGCCGGGGATCCGCCGCTCGACCTCGCGGGCCACGGTCTGGGCGGCCAGCCGCACCTGCCGGAACTCCCACCGCGGGGCGATCCGGGCGTAGATGTGAAAGCCGCGCGAACCCGACGTCTTCGGCCAGGCGACCAGGCCGTAGTCCTCGAGCACCTCGCGCGCCACCAGGGCGACGTCGACGATGCGTTCCCAGGAGACCCCGGGCATCGGATCCAGGTCGACCCGCAGTTCGTCGGGGTGGTCGAGGTCGTCGGCCAGCACCGGATGCGGGTTGAGGTCGACGCAGCCCAGGTTGATCGCCCAGGCCAGGCCGGCGGCGTCGTGGATGACGGCCTCCGCGGCGGACGTGCCCCGGGCGTAGCGCAGTTCGGCGACGTCCACGAAGTCGGGCCGGTTCTGCGGCGCGCGCTTCTGGAACACGGCCTCTTGCGCGATGCCCTTGACGAAGCGTTTGAGGATCATCGGCCGCCCGGCGACGCCGCGCAGGGCCCCGTCGGCGACGGACAGGTAGTAGCGGATTAGGTCCAACTTGGTGTGCGGCCCCGAGCCGTCGTGCGCCCCGAACACCACCTTGTCGGGATGGGTGATGGTGACCCGGTGTCCGGCCACTTCCAGTACCGCCGGCCCGGTCATGTTCATCATCGTAAGTCGATGGGTACATACCCCTGGTATTGCGACGGACGTCACATAGGGTGGGATTCATGCCTAATCTGATCGGCCTGCCGGGGCAGGCAGTTGCCAAGGTTCAGCAGTACTTGGAGCGCGGCTCGGCCGAACTGCACTACGTGCGGAAGATCTTCGAGGCGGGCGCGTTCCGGCTGGAGCCGCCGCAGAACTACGCGGCCATGGCCAACGACATCTACAAGTGGGGCGAGTTCGGCATGCTGCCGTCGCTCAACGCCCGACGCCATCCCGACCGGGCCGCCTGCATCGACGAGGACGGCGAGTTCAGCTTCAAAGAGCTCGACGAGGCCGCCCACGCGGTGGCGAACGGCCTCATCGAGATGGGCGTCAAGGGCGGTGACGGTATCGCGATCCTCGCCCGCAACACCCGCTGGTTCCTGATCGCCTACTTCGGGGCGGCCCGGGTCGGCGCCCGCATCATCCTGCTCAACAGCGAGTTCTCCGGGCCGCAGATCAAGGAGGTGTCCGAGCGCGAGGGCGCCAAGCTGATCATCTACGACGACGAGTACACCAAGGCCGTCAGCAAGGCCGAGCCGGAACTGGGCTTCCTGCGCGCGCTGGGCACCAACCCCGACGCCGACGAGCCGTCGGGCAGCAAGGACGAGACGCTGGCCGACCTGATCGAGCGCAGCAGCTCCGACCCCGCTCCGAAGGCCAGCAAGCACTCGTCGATCATCATCCTGACCAGCGGCACCACCGGCACGCCGAAGGGGGCCAACCGCAGCACCCCGCCGACGCTGGCGCCGATCGGCGGGATCCTGTCGCACGTGCCGTTCAAGGCCAACGAGGTGACCTCGCTGCCCGCGCCGATGTTCCACGCGCTGGGATTCCTGCACGGCACCATCGCGATGTTCCTCGGCTCGACCCTGGTGCTGCGGCGCAAGTTCAAGCCGCCGCTGGTGCTCGAGGACATCGAGAAGTACAAGGTGACGGCCATGGTCGTGGTGCCGGTGATGCTGTCCCGGATCCTCGATGCGATCGAGAAGGCGGATAAGAAACCCGACCTGTCGAGCCTGAAGATCGTGTTCATCTCCGGATCGCAGTTGGGCGCCGAGCTGGCCAACCGCGCGCTCAAGGACATGGGCCCGGTGATCTACAACATGTATGGCTCGACCGAGATCGCGTTCGCCACCATCGCCGGGCCGAAGGACCTGGAGAAGAATGCCGCGACGGTCGGTCCGGTCGTCAAGGGCGTGAAGGTCAAGATCCTCGACGACAACGGCAAGGAGCTGCCGCAGGGCGACGTCGGCCGGATCTTCGTCGGCAACGCGTTCCCGTTCGAGGGCTACACCGGCGGCGGGCACAAGCAGATCATCGACGGCCTGATGTCGTCGGGTGACGTCGGCTATTTCGACGAGGACGGGCTGTTGTACGTCAGCGGCCGCGACGACGAGATGATCGTCTCCGGCGGCGAGAACGTCTTCCCCGCCGAGGTCGAGGACTGTCTCAGCGGGCATCCCGATGTCGTCGAGGCCACCGCGATCGGCGTCGAGGACAAGGAATGGGGACACCGGCTGCGCGCCTTCGTGGTCAAGAAGGACGGCTCCGACGTCGACGAGGACACCCTCAAAAAGCACGTGCGGGAGGAGCTGGCCAGGTACAAGGTGCCGCGCGAAGTCATCTTCCTCGACGAGCTGCCGCGCAACCCGACGGGCAAGGTCCTCAAACGCGAGCTGCGTGAGATGGAAATCGACTAGCGGGCGGACTCAGCGCCGGTCCTTGATGGCGCGGGTGATCTGCGCCGAGAGCTTCGGGTCGACCAGCAGCTGGTCGATGAGCGCGGTAAGAACCTCTTGTCCGGTCACACGGGCGACGCCCAGGCGGTCGGCCGCCTCCCGCTGCCAGATGTCGAGCGCCCGATGGGTGGCCGCCGACAGGTCCACGGTGCGCCGCGTCCGCTGGCCCCGGCCGGCCTGTGCGGCCGCGGGCTGGCCGACCATCCGCTGGGGGCTCTGCTGGCCGAGCCCGGTGAGGCGCTCGGTGGGCGCGGCGTCTCCCGCCGGGCCGGCCGACGGCGAAGGGCCTCGGAACGTGCCTGCGCCGGGTCCGATGTGGCTGGGGTTGAAGTTCACTGCGGCGGTCGTCCTCCGGTGAGTGGCCAATCAGTAAATCAGCCCGCGAGTGTGTCAATACTGATTCTTCCACCGACGGCGTCGTAAGTCGCGCCCCCGGCCGAAACGTGCCGCCCGCGCGTTCGGGGCGACCGGCCCACCAGCGGCGTTCTCCAGCAAACCTTACGAGATAGCTGACCGTCCGCCTTCTTCGCCGCTTCAGTCGGGGCCTAGCGCGTTTCGGTTATCCGTAATTCAGTCCATCCGCCGATACGTAATAACGGAAGTCCGTATATCAGTATAGGGCTTTTCACCAGCTATTATCGATACCGTCTCAATTCAGTATTGGGCAATATGCTGATGTTTGGAATTCAGGAAAATAAACACGTTTTGACATTTGTTACATAATTCACAGCTTTATTCTGGTGTGGCCGCGTTGTTTGCCGGGAAACTTCTGGCTAACGTTGGTTTCATGGGTCCTGGAGGGAGCTGGCGATGATGATCTCGTCACGATCGCTGCGCCACGCGGCGGTGGGCGCGGTCGGGGCATCCGCGATGGCCGGGGCGCTGCTGTGCGCTGCCGGCCCCGTGGCCCACGCCGCTCCCGTGCCAGGAACCCACACCAGCTTCACCACCACCGGTCCGCACGGCGCGCCCGGTGGACCCGGAATCATTCCGGACCGGCCAGGCGGGGGTCATGGCGGCCACGGATGGGGCGGCGGCCACGGATGGGGCGGGGGAGGCCACCGTGGTTGGGTATCGGGCGACCGCGGATTCTGGGCACCCGGGCGCTGGTGGAACTGGTGGTGGTGAACCACCTCCCGTGGTAACCGGCCAGCCTTGGCGTGCCGATCCACAATAGGCTGACCGGCCCACGGGATTTGGGGGACCCATGCCGGCCTGACCACCCCTCAGGTCGGCATGGCCCTCTGTGGGGCCAAAGCGCAAGTGCGCGTTAGGGATCGCGGGGCAGTCCGAGCAGCCGCTCGGCGATGATGTTCAACTGCACCTCGGAGGTGCCGCCGTAGATCGTGGTCGCGCGGCTGGCCAACAGGTATTCGCCCCACATGCCGGCCGGTTCGTCCGTGCCGCCGATCGCGGCGTCGGTGCCGAACGAGGACACCGCGAACTCGGCGTAGCCCTGCCCGGTGCGCATCGACAGCAGCTTGGAGATCGCCGCCGACGGCATGGCATCGCCGCCGGCCAAGGTCAGCAGCGTCGAGCGCAGGTTCAGCACCTTGGCGGCGTGGCCCTCGGCGATCAACTGACCCGCCCGGTGCTGCGCGACCGGGTCGAACTGCCCCTCGCGAACGAAGTCGACGAACTGGCCCAGCGTGGCCAGGAAGTTCGCCTCACTGCTGCCGATCGAAACCCGTTCCGCGGTAAGGGTATTGCGGCTGACCTCCCAGCCCCGGTTCACTTCGCCGAGCACGCATTCGTCGGGCACGAACACGTCGTCGATGTAGACGGTGTTGAACATCGCGTTGCCGGTGAGCTCGCGCAGCGGCTTCACCTCGACGCCCTCGCTGTGCATGTCGAGCAGGAAGTAGGTGATTCCGTTGTGCTTGGGCGCCGACGGGTCCGTCCTGGCCAGCAGCGCGCCCCACTGGGACAGCTGCGCCGCCGTGGTCCAGATCTTCTGGCCGGTGATGCGCCAGCCGCCGTCGGTCCGCGTCGCCTTCGTGCTCAGCCCCGCCAGGTCCGAGCCGGCGCCCGGCTCGGAGAACAGCTGGCACCAGATCATCTCGCCGCGGAAGGTCGGCGGCAGGAATCGCTGCTTTTGCTCCTCGGTGCCGAAGGCCACGATCGACGGGATGATCCACGTCGCGATGCCCATCTGCGGCCGCTTGACCCGCCCGGCGGTGAATTCCTGGGCGATGATGATCTGTTCGACCGGGCCGGCGGCGCGGCCCCATGGTTTCGGCAGGTAGGGCAGCGCCCAGCCGCCCTCGGCGATGGCGACCTTGCGCTGGTCGCGCTCCATCGCCTTGAGCGCGCCGACCTCGGCTCGGATCTCCTCCCGCAGTTTCTCGGTGTCGGGGTCGAGGTCGATGTCGACGGCCCGCATGCCGGTGCCGGTGGCGGTGTGCACCACCTTCTGCGGGTACTCCGAACCGCGGCCGAAAGAGGCGGCCAGCATCAGCGCCCTTCGGTAGTACACGTTCGTGTCGTGCTCCCAGGTGAAGCCGATCCCGCCGTGCACCTGGATGCAATCCTGCGCGCACCGCTGAGCGGCCGCCGGCGCCAGCGTCGCCGCGACGGCGGCGGCGAACTCGACGTGGGAACCGGCTGTGTCCCAATCGTTTTCCCGCGCCTCGTCGATGGCGCGGGCCGCGTCCCACACCGCGGCGGTGGCCCGCTCGGTGTCGGCGATCATCTCCGCACACTTGTGCTTGATGGCCTGGAACTGGCCGATCGGCCGGCCGAACTGCTCGCGGATCTTGGCGTACTGCGACGCGGTGTCCGTCGCCCAGCGCGCCACCCCGATCGCCTCGGCGGACAGCAGCGTCGTCATCAGCGCGTGCGCGGTCGCCATGCTCAGGTTGCACAGGGCGGCGTCGGCGGCGACCTCGACGGCGTTGGCCCGCACGTGGGCGACGGGGCGCAGCGGGTCAATGCTTTTCACGGGCTCGATCTCGAGCTCCTCGGCGCGCAGCACCACCCATTCCTCGCCGCTGTCGATCGCGACCGGGAGCACCAGCACCGACGCCTGCGCCGCCGCGGGAACCGCGCGCACCTCGCCGCGCAGCACCAGCGTTTCGTCGTTGGGACCGTGCCGGGTGGCGGTCAGCCCGCAGCAGTCCAGCGCGTAGGCGGCGATGGCCGCGCCGGACGCCAGTTCGGAGAGCACCTTCGCGTTCGGGTCGTTGGCGGAGATCAGGGCGCTCGCGATCGCCGAGGGCACGAAGGGCCCGGGCACCGCTCCGTAGCCGAATTCGGCCAGCACGATGGCCAACTCGAGGATGCCGAAGCCCTGCCCGCCCACCGACTCGGCCAGATGCAGGCCCTGCAGGCCCTGCTCGGCCGCCGCCTGCCAGTACGGCGGGGGATTGTCGATCGGGGTTTCCATTGCCGCGTGCAACGCCTCGGACGGCGCGATGCGCGCGACCAGGGACCGCACCGAATCGGCCAGGTCTTGATGCTCAGGAGTGATAGCGATCGGCATTGGTCGCCTTCCCATGCTTTCGAGTTCCGTCTCGGCCAAGCACCTTCCAAACTAACAACCGGTCGGTTGGTTGACCACAGGGGTCAGCGGGTGACGGGGCCTCAGCGGAACCGCTTGGCGATCCACTTCGCGATGATGTCGGCCTGCTCGCTGCGGGCGCCCGGGGTGGTGAAGTAGTGGTCGGTGTCGATCGATGCCTGCGTCTTGTCGGTGGCGGCCAGCGCGGTGAAAATCCGTTGGGCGTCCGACGGAAAGACGCCGGTGTCGGCGTCGGCGTTGATCACCAGGGCGGGGCAGGTGATCCGGGCCAGGTGCGGTTCGGCCCGGGTCTGCGCCACCCGCAGGCTCCACATCCCCAGCCAGCTGCGCAGGGTGCAGGCCGCGGCGATCCCGTGCGCGGACCGGTTCGCCTTCGCGGGCGGGCCGGCGTAGCACATGTTCGGTTGCCGCTTGGTCGGCTCGATGGTGGCGTCGACCATTCGGGGGTCCGCCCAGGTGCGCATGACGCTGAACGGGCGGTCGGAAAACCCCGCGGCGCGAACGCGTTTGAACTCCTTCTCGGCCCAGTCGGTGATGGCGTGGTTGCGCGCGGTCTGCGCGCGGCGGTAGCGGGTGAGGAACTCCGGCGGATAGGGCGGTCCGTTGCGCTCGTTGAACAGGTCCAGGTCGGCGTCGGTGGCGACCGGGTCGTTCTCGTCGACGACGGCCGCGTCCATCCAGGCCGTCAGCACGTCGGGCCGGCCCGGATGCGCGGCGGTGGCCACGTAACCGTCCGCGGCCGGCAATTCCGTGACGCCCGCCGCCGGCCGCATCCCGTCCAGCGGGGTCACGTTCGGCTCCACGGCCTGCGACTGATACGCGGCCATCAACGAGCCGCCACCCGAGTTACCAAGCAAGACAACGGTTTCCACGCCCTGCACGTCCCGCAGCCAGCGCACGCCGACGCCGATGTCGACCAGCGCGTGGTCGAGTAGGAAGCTGCTTTCGAAGCCCCGGAACCTGGTGTTCCAGCCCAGGAAGCCGATGCCGCGGGTGGCCATGTAGTCGGCGAGGTAGTGCTCGGAGAAGTCGATCTGGTAGTGCGTGGCGATCATCGCCACCTTGGGCTTGCGACCCACCCCGCGGTGGTACAGCCCCTGGCAGGGATGCCCCCCGGCGCCGGCGCGCGCGGCGGTGCGCGACGGTAGCCCGACGAACTCGCGGACCACCCCTGCGGCACCGGTGTGAAGAGTCATTTCAGCGGCCCTGCTGGCGATGGACTTTTCGAAAGAAAACTCGAAGCTGATGTTAGATTCAGAAATACATCTTGGCCAGGACTCCAAGCCGGAGACCGAGGGGAGCCGCCCGATGATCAAACCGCACAACACCAACACCGAATTCGAACTCGGCGGGATCAACCACGTCGCGCTGGTCTGCTCGGACATGGCTCGCACCGTCGACTTCTACACCAACATCCTCGGCATGCCGCTGATCAAGTCGCTCGACCTGCCCGGTGGCCAGGGGCAGCACTTCTTCTTCGACGCCGGCAACGGTGACTGCGTCGCCTTCTTCTGGTTCGCCGACGCCCCGGACCGGGTGCCGGGCATCTCGTCGCCGGGCGCCATCCCCGGCATCGGCGACATCACCAGCGCGGTGAGCACCATGAACCACCTGGCGTTCCACGTGCCGGCCGAGAAGTTCGACGCCTACCGCCAGCGGCTCAAGGACAAAGGGGTGCGGGTCGGCCCGGTGCTCAACCACGACGAGAGCCCGATGCAAGTGTCCGCGACGGTGCACCCCGGGGTGTACGTGCGGTCGTTCTACTTCCAGGACCCCGACGGCATCACGCTCGAATTCGCCTGCTGGGTCAAGGAATTCGATACCAGCGACGCGCAGGCCGTGCCGAAGACGGCGGCGGACCGCCGACCACCGGTGGCCGCCGGTCACTGATGACCGACGGCATCCTCACCGACGCACAGATCGCGGCCCTCACGCCCGAGCAGCGACGGCTGCTCATCAAGCGGCTCGAGCAACCGGTGAGCGACCTGATCGATCCGGCGCTGCTGGCCCGGGTGCGGCGCATCCGGCTGAGCCTGATGGTCGGCGGTTCGATGGCGATGGTGCCCTGGCTGGGGTACCTGTCGGTGACGCTGCCGGAGAATTACGTCGCGCATAATTGGCCACTCACCTGGGTCGGCTTCGACATTCTGCTGGTGTCGTTCATGGTGGCGACGGCGACGCTGGGGTACCTGCGCCGTCAACTGCTGGTCCCCGCCGCGTTCACCACCGGGGTGTTGCTGATCTGCGACGCGTGGTTCGACCTGATGACCGCCGGGCCCAAGGACGTGTGGCTGTCGATCGCCACGGCGCTGCTGATCGAGGTGCCGCTGGCGGCCTTCATGATCTTCAGCGCGCAGCGGCTGATACGGCTCACCATGATGCGGCTGTGGTTGCTGGATCCCGAGATGCACCTCTGGCAGCTGCCGCTGTTCCCCTGAGGCCGTGCGGGTTTGGCCCGGCGCTCTGGCGCGAGTGGAGCACACTACTGCCACGACGGCGGCGACACACGAAATTGCGAATCTTGGAAAAACCGGGTAAACGCCCCCTTCCTCGACTACCGTCCAATAGCAGCGACACAGGGGGGTGCAAGCGACGCCGTAAGTTCAGCCCAACGCACGCGTCGAAGAATCCCAACACATAACTGGATTCATGCTGCGCGGAATGTCCTTCGCCGCACGGCTTCTCGGCTCCTCCCACGCCGCGCCAGAACGTCCGCAGCACGGAATGAGGACTGAGTCAATGGTCGCACTCGGTAACATCTACGAATGGCAGCCGGCCCGCGGTCCGCTCACCATGTGGACGGCCACGCCGTCGTCGCATGAGGCGGCCCGCGCCGCGCAGCCAAGCGATCTGGCTCCGAGTTACCAACAGGCTCAACACCTCTGGGCGGCCTTCCATGGCAGGGCGATGAACCGGGAGCTACCACGCCTGATGATCGTCTCCTGGGACATTCCCGGCACGTGCGACATCCCGGCGATGACCGCGGCGGTCAACGCGCATGTCCGCCGCCACGACACCTACCACAGTTGGTATGAATTCAATAACGGCGTCATCGTGCGTCACGCGATCGACGACCCCGCCCTGATCGACTTCGTTCCCGTCTCGTTCGGGAACCAGACCGTCGACGAGGTGCGCACCCACGTCCTGACGACGACCCCCGGAACGCTCGAATGGGGTTCCTTCACCTACGGCGTCGTCCAGCACGCCGACTACTTCACGTTCTATGCGAGCGTCGACCACCTGCACATCGATGGCCTGTCCGCCGGCGTCATCTTCGTCGACATCCACCTGGCCTATCAGGAACTCGCGCGGGGGCGGCAGCCGAGCGCGCTGCCCGAGGCCACGAGCTACCGGGACTACACCGCCCGTCAGCGCGAACGGGTCGCCGGGCTGACGCTGTCGTCTTCGGAGATCAAGGACTGGATCGCGTTCGCTCGCGACACCGACGGCGACTGGCCCAGCTTCCCCCTGCCGCTTGGGGACACCTGGGCCAGCAGCAGGGGCGACCTGGTGACCGTCGATCTGTTGGACGCCGCACAGACCGAGGCTTTCGACGCCGCCTGCGGCGCGGCCGGTGCCCGGTTCATCGGCGGGGTGCTGGCCTGCACGGCGCTGGCCGAGCGGGAATTGACCGGCGGGGCCGTCTATCACGGGTTCACGGCCCGCGACACCCGCACGCCGGGCGTCGACACCATGACCGTGGGCTGGTTCGCCAGCCTGGTCCCGGTCACGGTGCCGACCGGCGGCACCACCTTCGCCGAGGCGGCCCGGGCCGCGCAGAAGTCCTTCGACGCGGCCAAGGACCTCGCCGGTGTACCGGTCGAGCGGCTGATCGAGTTGGCGACGCCCGACGAGCTGGGCATCAAGTTGCCCACGCGGCTGCCGATGATGTTGTCTTTCCTCGACTTTCGCAAGATCCCGCTCGCCGGGCTGTGGGCGGAGACCAACTTCGGCACCTACGGCGACAGCCTGTCCCACGGCGGGATCAACATGTGGATCAACCGGCACGCGGAAAAGACCACGGTCACGATGTCCTTCCCGGACAACGCGATCGCGCGCGAGTCGGTGGGCCGCTACATCGCGACGCTGGGCGAGACCTTCGCCCGCGCCATCGATGCGGCCACCGGCGAGCCGCGCGCGGACGCGCCCACCCGCAACGACGACGAGGCGGCCTAGGCGTGAGCAACCTGCTGGATCTGGCCGACCAGACCCTTTTCCTCGGTGAGCGGGCGACGGCCACCACCAGTGTGGTGCAGACGATCTGGGTGTACGACCGCGCCGTGGACCTCAACGGTCTGCGCGCCTTCCACCACCACCTCGGTCGGGGCCGATTGCGCCGCCGCATCGAACGGTCCCCCTTGCCGTTCGGCCGGCACCGCTGGGTCGCCCCAACCCACCAGTCGGACCTGGAGATCGTCGCGACGCCCCGGCCGCGCGACGACATCGACGCCTGGCTGGACGAGCAGGCGGGTAGGCGGCCGGACGCCGAGCGCGGGCCCGGCTGGCACCTTGCGGTGCTCCCGCTGACCGACGGGGGCGCGGCGGTGAGCCTGGTGGTCACCCACACGCTCACCGACGGCGTCGGGCTGTGCGAGGCGTTGGCGGACGCGGCGTGCGGCCGCGACGACGCGATCGACTGGCCCCCGGCGGGATCGCGGCCGCGGTGGCGGGCGCTGCGCGAGGATGCGCGCCAAACCGCCCGCGACACAACGGATGTGGGCCGCGCCGTGCTCGCGGCGGCACGCATGGCCCGGGCCGGCCGGGGCGCCGGCCCCGGCGCGGCCAAGAAGCGGCCGGCGCCGCCCACCGGACCCGACGAGCCCATCACGCTCCCCATGGCGACGGTCTTCGTCGACGCCGACGAGTGGGACGCCCGCGCGAGCGCCCTGGGCGGCACCAGCAACGCGCTGCTCGCGGGGTTGGCGGCCCACCTGGCCCGGCGGGTGGGCCGGGTCGCCGCCGACGGCACGGTCAACGTGGGCATGCCGGTCAACGAGCGCACGCCGGGCGACACCCGGGCCAACGCCGTCGTCAACGTCGATATCGCGGTGGACCCCGCGCCCGCGACGACCGACCTGAGCGGGATCCGCACCGGTATCAAGGACGCGCTGTCCCGGCACCAGGACGAGCCCGACGAGCGCTGGGCGTTGCTGCCACTGGTTCCGCTGATCCCCAAACGGGTAATGCGGCGACTGATCGGCGTGGTCACCGGGAGCGCGGTCACCGTGGTGTCGTCCAACCTCGGGTCGCTCGACCCGGCCGTCAACACCCCGGACGGCACGGACGCCGACCACTTCGCGATGAAGACGGTGTACCCGGGGGTGACCACCGCGACGATGTACAGCACCAACGGTGCGCTGGCCTTGCTGTCGGGGCGGGTGCACGGCCGGGTGTTCGTCTCCTTCCTGGCCTACGAGCTGGGCCGCCCGAACTCGAACGACCAATTGCGGCAACACATTTCGCGGGCGTTGCGCGACTTCTCGCTGACCGCCACCACCGGGTGGCCCGCCGTCAGTCCCGTCTGAGACCGCGCCTCAGGAGTCTGCTCGCGACTCGGCCGCCGTCTGCAGCCGGTACAGGTCGGGCTCGGCGAGTTCGTCGAGCAGCGCGGCCAGGTGGTCGACGAGCTGGTCCGGTTCGAGCCGGACGTCACCCGCGAGCCAGGCGCTGATGGTCTGGCCGACGCCGCCGACCACGAAGTGCGCCGCGGCCTTGATCCGGTCGTTCGCCGGCATCCGCAGCGCGGCTCCGACGTGCTGGCCCGACAGCATGGCGAACAGCGCGCTGGATTCGGCGCGCTTGCGCACGATCACGGGATCGGCCAGCTGCGTGCTGAACAGCAGGCGCCCCACCCGGGCGTCGTCGGCGATGGTGCGCACGATGTTGGCCATGCCCGCGCGGGTCTGCTCGTCCGGCGGCACGGCCGCCACCGCGGCCTGGGTGGTGGCGGCCAGCTCGGCGACCACCGAGTCGAACACGGAGGCGACGAATTCGTCTTTGTCGGCGAAACTTTCGTAGAAGTACCGGGCCGCCAGCCCGGCCCGCCCGCACACGCCGCGAACGGTGACCGCCGCGACGCTCTGCTCCTCGGCGCCCAGTAACTCCAGGCCCGCGGCCAGCAGCCGGTTGCGGCGGGCGGCCAGCCGCTGGGTGGCCTCGACGCCGCGGTAGGGCCGTGCGCCCGACGGGTTCATGCGAACCATCTTGACACCAACGCGGCGCCGCGACAATATCAGGAAACACGCGTTCGCAGATTAGCGACGGCGCCGCTGGAGGGATCTCACCATGGCAATACCCGAGGCTGTTCGCGAACCGGTCCGTCACGTCGAGCGCGCGATCGCCGATCCGCCGCGGCGGTCCCCCGCGCGCCGGCGCCGGCGGGGGCTCGGCATCGACGAGGGATTGATGGGGGTGGCGCTGCTGGCCGGCCCCGCCAACGTGATCATGCAATTGGCGCGCCCCGGTGTCGGGTACGGCGTCATGGAGAGCCGCGTCGAAAGCGGCCGCGTCGACCTGCACCCAATCAAGCGCGCACGCACCACCTTCACCTACCTGGCGGTGGCGACCAACGGCACCGACGCGCAGAAGGACGCCTTCCGCCGGGCGGTGAACCGGGCCCACGCGCAGGTCTACTCCACCCCGGACAGCCCGGTGTCCTACAACGCCTTCGACCCCGACCTGCAGCTGTGGGTGGGGGCCTGCCTGTACAAGGGCGGGGTCGACATCTACCGCATGTTCATCGGCGAGCTGGACGGCGAGGACGCGGATCGCCACTACCGCGAGGGCATGGCGCTGGCCACCACCCTGCAGGTGCCGCCGGAGATGTGGCCCGCGGACCGGGCGGCGTTCGACCGGTACTGGCAGGAGTCGCTGGCCAAGGTGCGCATCGACGACGCGGTGCGCGAGTACCTCTATCCCATCGCCGCCAACCGCATCCGGGGGCTGACGCTGCCGCGCCGGCTGCAGCGCGCCTCGGACAACCTCGCGTTGCTGATCACCACGGGCTTTCTGCCGCAACGGTTTCGCGACGAGATGCGGCTGCCCTGGGACGCCACCAGGCAACGGCGCTTCGACAGGCTCATCGCGGCGCTGGCCCTGGTGAACCGCCGCCTGCCGCGGTTCCTCCGGCGTTTCCCCTTCAACGTCCTGCTCCTCGACCTCGACCGTCGGATCAGGACGGGGCGCCCGCTGGTGTAGCGCGCGGACGCAACGCCGCCGAGTTGATAACGAAAATCATATTCATTAAGCTCTCCTCTGCCTGGTAAGCCTTCCAGTCCGAGGAGTAGCTATGACGGCGCCGATCTGGATGGCCTCGCCACCGGAAGTGCACTCCGCCCTGCTCAGTAGCGGCCCCGGTCCGGCGTCGCTGCTGGCGGCGGCGGGGGCATGGTCCGAGCTGAGCACCGAATACGCCTCGGCCGCAGCGCAACTCAGCGGCGTCGTGGCCGCGACGCAGGCCGGGGCCTGGGAGGGGCCCACCGCCGCGCAGTACGCGGCCGCGCACGCGCCCTACCTGGCGTGGCTGACGCAGGCCAGCGCCAACAGCGCGGCGGCGGCCGCCCGGCACGAGACCGCGGCCACGGCCTACACCGCGGCCGCGTCCGCGATGCCGACGCTGCCGGAACTGGCCGCCAACCACACCGTGCACGGGGTATTGGTGGCCACCAACTTCTTTGGCGTCAACACGATTCCGATCGCGCTCAACGAGGCCGATTACGCACGGATGTGGGTGCAGGCCGCCACCACCATGTCCACCTATCAGGCGGTCTCCACCGCGGCGGTGGCCGCGAACCCGCCGACCGACCCCGCGCCGCCGATCGTGAAATCCGATGCCACCGGCCAAGACTCGGGCGGCGACATCCACGACCCCACGATCGACAACCCGCTCGACGATTTCATCGCCAACATCCTGAGGAATCTCGGCATCAACTGGGACCCGGCGGAGGGCACCGTCAACGGGTTGCCCTACGACGCGTACACCAATGCGGGAGAACCGATCTTCTGGGTGGTTCGAGCGCTGGAACTGCTCGAGGACTTCCAGCAGTTCGGCTACTACCTGGTGCACAACCCGGCGCTGGCCTTCCAGTACATCGTCCAACTCATCCTGTTCGACTGGCCGACGCACATCCTCGAAATCTTCACCAGCCAGCCCGAATTGCTGGCGCCGGCGGTGCTGCTGGCGGCGGCCCCGTTCGGCGCCGTGGCCGGGTTCACGGGGCTGGCCGGGCTGGCCGCCGTGCCCCAACCCGCGGTCGCGCCGGCGCCGGTCCCGGCGCCCGCCCCGATGCCCGCCCCGATGCCGGCCGTCGCGATGTCGCCGCCCACCATCGCCCCGGCCGCGGCTCCCGCCTCGGCTCCGGCGCTTTCCTTTTGGCGCTCGCGCTGGCACCCGCGCCCATCCCGGAGCCGGACCCGATGCCGGGCGGTGCGATCACGTAGGGGGGCGCGAAACCCGCCGCCCGGGGGGGGGGGGGGGCGGGTAGCGC
>NZ_LZJX01000021.1:0-1352 GCF_001667595.1 Mycobacterium sp. E2989
GGGGGCCCGGGCCACCTGCGCGGCGGCGTGCCCCTGGCCGGCGTCGGCAGCGGCACCCACGCCGGTGCCGGCCCCCGATACGGATTCCGCCCCACCGTCATGGCCCGACCCCCCTTCGCCGGATAGCCGCCGGTTTCTCTCAGCACCGCCGGAACACGCTTTAGCGCGCGAAAAGTGCCGCGCTAAAGCGTGTTTCGCTATGCGGCGACGAATCGGGCATGCGGCGGCGGCGTGCCCGGTCCGGGCCGGCTCGCAGCGTCGCCATGATGAACGCGGCGCGGGCCTTTTTCTGCGACCGGATTTTTAACCCGCCCCGAGGCTAACGCGCCCGGACCTTCGCGGGGCCGAGAATGGGCGGCGATCCGCCCGGCGTCCCGTTCCCGCAGGTAGGCGGGCGGCCCGCCACCGCGCGCATCCGCCCGGCGTCTCGTCGGCCACGCTCCCCGCCGCCCAGCGAAGGGCATGGTTGCCTTCCTGCCGGTCGCTCGCGGCCAGCGCCGCCGTCTCGCGGCGATCTAGCCTTCGCAAACGAGCGAATTCGCTTGAAACCAGCCAGCCAGACCACTCGCGAGGGAAACACATGTCGTTCGAACCGGGCGGTTCGTCAGGTGTTTGACTTCGGGGCGTTACCGCCGGAGGTGAATTCCGGGCGGATGTATGCGGGTCCGGGTTCGGGGTCGTTGATGGCGGCCTCGGCGGCGTGGGATGAGGTGGCCGCGGAGTTGGCGACGGCGGCCAGTGGGTATGGCTCGGTGGTTTCGGAGTTGACCAGTGGGCCGTGGGTGGGTCCGGCGTCGGCGTCGATGGTGGCCGCGGTGGTGCCGTTTGTGAGTTGGCTCTCGGCGATGTCGGGGTTGGCCGAGGAGACGGCCAGTCAGGGTCGGGCGGCCGCGGCGGCGTTTGAGGCGGCGTTTGCGATGACGGTGCCGCCGCCGGTGAT
This sequence comes from Mycobacterium sp. E2989, assembly GCF_001667595.1. NCBI lineage: Bacteria > Bacillati > Actinomycetota > Actinomycetes > Mycobacteriales > Mycobacteriaceae > Mycobacterium > Mycobacterium sp. E2989. The sequence goes on from NZ_LZJX01000021.1 coordinate 941, forward strand.
TGCGGCGAATCGGGTGTTGTTGGCGACGTTGGTCGCGACGAACTTTTTTGGTCAGAACACCCCGGCGATCATGGCGACCGAGGCTCAGTACATGGAGATGTGGGCCCAGGACGCGGCGGCGATGTATGGGTATGCGGCGGCCTCGGCCACGGCCTCGGAGTTGACCCCGTTTGCCGCGCCGCCCAACACGACCACGCCTGATGGGTTGGCCGATCAGGCGTTGGCGGTGAGCCAGGCGGCCACTCAGCCGGCGGGCAACACCGCCCAGACGGTGGCCTCCAACGCCACCCAGGTCGCCGCGCTGGCACCGCAAGCCGCCGCCGTGCAGCAGGCCAGCACCGCCGCGACGACACCGCCCGGGCCGTTCACCTGGCTGACCAGCGCCATCCAGAACTTCCTGCAAAGCGGGTTG
>NZ_LZJX01000022.1:0-15092 GCF_001667595.1 Mycobacterium sp. E2989
TCGAACAGGCTGATCAGGCGCCGCAGGTTGGTGTCGTCGAGCGCGGCCTCGACCTCGTCCATGATGTAGAACGGCGACGGCCGGGCGCGGAAGATCGCCACCAGCATCGCCACCGCGGTCAGCGCCTTCTCGCCGCCGGACAGCAGCGACAGCCGGGTGATCTTCTTGCCCGGCGGGCGGGCCTCCACCTCGATGCCGGTGGTGAGCATGTCGTCCGGGTCGGTCAGCCGCAGCCGGCCCTCGCCGCCGGGGAACAGCACGGTGAAGACTTCCCGGAACTCGCGCTCCACGTCGACGAAGGCGTCGCTGAACACCTGCAGGATGCGGGCGTCGACGTCGGCGACGACGTCGAGCAGGTCCTTGCGGGCCGCCTTGACGTCCTCGAGCTGGGTGGACAGGAAGTTGTAGCGCTCCTCCAGCGCGGCGAACTCCTCCAGCGCCAGCGGGTTGACCCGGCCCAGCTCGGCGAGCTCGCGCTCGGCGCGTTTGGCCCGGCGCTCCTGGGTGGGCCGGTCATAGGGCATCGGCGCGGGCGCGACCACTTGCTCGCCGCGCTCGCGGGCCTGCTCGAACTCGGCCATCTCCAGCTCGGTGGGCGGCAGCGCCACGTCCGGCCCGTACTCGGCGATCAGGTCCGGCGGTGACATTCCGAACTGTTCGAGCACCATCTGCTCGAGCTGCTCGATGCGCATCGCCGCCTGCGCGTTGGCCACCTCGTCGCGGTGCAGCGAGTCGGTGAGCGTGGCCACCCGGGCGCTCAGCGCGTTCACCTCGTCGCGCACCGCCGCCATCGCGGTCGCGCGGTCCTGGCGTTCGGCCGCGAGCGCGGCACGGATCGCCGACGCCGCCGCGACCACCCGGTCCAGCCGCTGCGCCAGCAGCCGCCCGGCGTCGGCCACGGCGGCGGCGACGGCGGCCGCCCGCAGCCGCGCCTCGCGCGCCTGCTCGGCCCGCAGCCGGGCCTCGCGTTCCGCGGCGGCGGCCCGGCGCAACGAATCCGCCCGCCCGCGCACCGCGTTGGCCCGCTCCTCGGCGGTCCGCACGGCCAGCCGCGCCTCCACCTCGGCGCTGCGGGCGGCCTCGGCGGCGGCCGCGATCCGCTGGCGAACCTCCGCGTGGTTTGGCTCTTCGGCGTTGACGTGCTGCGTCTCCTGGGCGTTGCGCAGCCGGTTCTCCAGTTCGGTGACTTCCTCGACCGTCTGCGCGCGACCCGCTTCGAGCTCCTCGCGCTGCCGCAGCAGCCGGCTCCACTCGTCCTCGGTGGTGCGGGCCTCCTGCCCGAGCCGGCCCAGCTGCTCATACATCGCCGAGATGGCGGTGTCGGACTCGTTGAGGGCGGCCAGCGCCTGTTCGGCGGAGTCGTGGCGGGCGGCCTGCTCGGTCAGCGCGCCGGACAGCGCCGCCGCCAGCTGGGCGACCTGCGATTCCGCGGCGGCCAGCTCGCTGCCGGCCTTGTCGATCTCCGAGGTCACCTCGAGCGTGGAGAGCTTGCGGTCCGAGCCGCCGCTCACCCAGCCGGCACCCACCAGGTCACCGTCGAGGGTGACGGCACGCAGCTGGGGGCGCGCCGCCACCAGCTCGAGCGCCTGATCCAGGTCGTCGACCACCGCGACGCCCGACAGCATCGCCGTGATGGCGCCGCGCAGCCGCGCGGGCGCGTCGATCAGGTCCAGCGCCCAGCGGGCCGTGCCGGGCAGGCCGTCCCGCGCCGCGGGCTCGTCGGCGGGCCAGTCGCCGAGCACCAGCGCGGCGCGCCCGCCGTCGGCCCGCTTGAGCGCGGCGACCGCGGAGCGGGCCGCGCCGAAGCTTTCGGCGGCCAGCGCGTCGGCCGCCGACCCCAGCACCGCGGCCAGCGCCGCCTCGTAGCCGGAACGCACCTTGACCAGCTTGGCGATCGGCCCGAAAAGTCCTGTGCCGGCGTGGTTTTGGGTGAGCCAGGCCGCGCCGTCCTTGCGTTCCAGCCCGACCGAGAGCGCGTCGATGCGGGCCCGCAGCGAGGCCACCCGGCGCTCGGCGTCGCGCTCGGCGGATTGCAGTTCGGCGACGCGTTCGTCGGCCAACCGCAACGCGGCCACGGTCCGCTCGTGGTGCTCGTCCAGGCCCACCTCGCCCTGGTCGAGCTCGCCGACGCGGCCCTGCACGGTCTCGAACTCCGCCTTGGACTGTTGCGCGCGGGCGGCGGCCTGCTCGATGCGTTCGGACAGCCGCGCGACGCTGTCGTCGATTGACTCGACGCGCGCCCGCATGGTCTCCACCTGGCCGGCCAGGCGCGCCAGGCCCTCGCGCCGGTCCGCCTCGGCCCGCACGGCGGCCAGGTGCGCCCGGTCGGCCTCGGCGGCTTCGCGTTCGCGCTCGCCCAGCTCGGCACGGGCGGCGTCCAGCCGGGTGCGCGCCTCGGCGAGTTCGCCCAGCAACTGCCGCTCGGCGACGGCGACCCGCTCGGCCTCGGCCTCCAACGCGTCGGGGTCGGTGTCACTGGGCGGCGCCGGCTCCACGTCGAGGTGGTGCGCGCGCTCGCTGGCGATGCGCACCGTCGCGGCCACCCGCTCGGCCAGGGCGGACAGCCCGAACCAGGTGTGCTGCACCGATTCCGCGCGGATCGACAACTCGGCGACGGCCGCCTCGTGGGCGGTCAGCTCCTCCGAGGCCACGGCCAGGCGGGCGGCGGCCTCGTCGTGCTCGCGGCGGATGGCGGCCTCGGCCTCGAAGATGGCGTCGCGCTCGGTCTGCCGGTTGACCAGGTCGTCGGCGGCCAGGCGCAGCCGGGCGTCGCGCAGGTCGGCCTGGATGGTCTGGGCGCGGCGCGCCACCTCGGCCTGGCGGCCCAGCGGTTTGAGCTGGCGGCGCAGCTCGGTGGTCAGGTCGGTGAGCCGCGCGAGGTTGGCCGACATCGCGTCGAGCTTGCGCAGCGCCTTTTCCTTGCGCTTGCGGTGCTTGAGCACCCCGGCGGCCTCTTCGATGAAGGCGCGGCGGTCCTCGGGTCGCGACTGCAGGATCTCGTCGAGCTTGCCCTGCCCGACGATGACGTGCATCTCCCGGCCGATGCCCGAGTCGCTGAGCAACTCCTGCACGTCCATCAAACGGCAACTGGCGCCGTTGATTTCGTATTCGCTCGCGCCGTCGCGGAACATCCGGCGGGTGATCGACACCTCGGAGTATTCGATCGGCAGCGCGTTGTCGGAGTTGTCGATGGTGACGGTGACCTCGGCGCGGCCCAGCGGGGCGCGCGACGAGGTGCCGGCGAAGATGACGTCTTCCATCTTGCCGCCGCGCAGCGTCTTCGCCCCCTGCTCCCCCATCACCCAGGCCAGGGCGTCAACCACGTTGGACTTGCCCGAGCCGTTGGGCCCGACGACCGCGGTGATGCCCGGCTCGAAACGCAGAGTCGTCGGCGAAGCGAAGGACTTGAAGCCCTTCAGCGTCAGACTCTTGAGGTACACGGCGAGCCAGACTACCGCCCAAATCGCCCGCGTCCCCCGCACCGAGGGGTGTCGGGAGGCGCGAAATCCGGCCGTCGTGTACACCTTGCCGCACTGGCCACAATGGCCACATCAGTCACGGCTCCGGCGTGCGCTTCAGCGCTCGACGAACCCCTCGAAGCGGTCCTGCGGCTGCGACCAGTCGGCGACCACCTTGTCGACGCGGCCCGGTCTGGGCGGCCAGGCCTCGCCGCCCTCGAGCAGCGCCAGCAGTTTCTCGCCGGCCTCGCGCGGCCCCTGGGCCACCACCAACACGCGGCCGTCGGCCTGGTTGGCCGCATAGCCGGTAAGCCCCAGCTCGAGCGCCCGGCTGCGCGTCCACCAGCGGAAGCCGACGCCCTGCACCTGCCCGTGCACCCAGGCGGTGAGCCGGACGTCAGGATCCGACATCGGCGACCTCGAAGTTGACCTGCGTGCCGGCCTTCAGCGTGCGCCCGACGGTGCAGACGGCGTCGATCGCCCGGTCGACCACCACCAGCAGCCGCTCCTTCTCCTGTTCGGACAGCCCGGACAGGTCGAGCTCGAGCGTCTCTTCCAGCAGCGGGTAGACCTCGCGCTCGCGGTCGGCGGGGCCCGACACCCTGACCACCGCCTTGTAGTCATCGCCCAGCCGACGGGCCAGCGGCTGGTCGCTGGCCATCCCGCTGCACGCGGCGAGCGCGATCTTCAGCAGCTCGCCGGGGGTGAACACGCCCTCGACGTCCTCCGAGCCGACGAGCACCTGCGCACCGCGCGAGCTGTATCCGGTGTAACGGCGCGATCCCGTGCGCTCCACCCACAGTTCGGTCATGTCCTACTTTTTACCGGGCCGGGCGCCTCGACCCCCGCCGAGTCGGCGGCCAAGCGTTTCAGCGGACGATCAACGACAGCAGCTTCTTACCGAAAGAGATTGCGGCCGAATTGTTTTCGCTTACGACAACCACCCGCGGGCCGACTCGTTGCCGCAGCTCACGCTCGAAGACGTCCCGCAGGGTCGACGACGCGGCCGGACACCCGTCGCAGGCGCCGACCATCCGCACGGTCACGGTGTGGCCGGCCACCGAGACCAGCTCGATCGACCCGCCGTGCGACGCGGCGAGCGCGCCGACGGGCCCGGCAAGCAGTTCCGCGGCAACGGTTTCCAGATCGGGGCCGGACGACTCGTCGACCGCCCAAGCACCCGGTTCCCGCAGCGCCTCGCCGAGCGCCTCGCGGACGTCGTCGCCGAGCTCACGCCAGCTGCCGCCGGTTCCGAGCGTGATCAGAACGTCGTCGGCGCCGACCACGACCTCGGCCAGTGTCCCGCCGTCCAGCAGGGCGCCGAGCCGGCCGGGGGCGCCCCGGACGGTGCCGCGCGCCGGGAGTCGATCGGGCGGGACCACCCAGCGCAGCCGGCGCGGGTCCGCGGTGGCGGTGGCGTGGATCGGGATCATGCGCCCACCCCGACCGCGATCGAGCGGGCCGCGAACGCCATCGTCCAGGCGAGCACGAACATGTAGCACCAGGCGAACGCGGGCCATCGCCACGAGTTGGTCTCGCGGCGCATCACCGCGACGGTCGACATGCATTGCAGCGCGAAGATGAAGTACACCATCAACGCGATGACGGTCGGCGCGGTGAACACCTTGTGGCCGTCGTCGGCGCTCATGGTGACCAAGGCCTCGTGCGGATCGTCCGGGTTCGTCGCCGCCGACACCTGGCCGAGGGTCGAGACGAAGACCTCGCGCGCCGAGAACGAGCCGAGCAGGGCGACGTTGATGCGCCAATCGAAGCCGAGCGGGGCGAACACCGGCCCGATCGCCTTGCCGACGTCCGCGGCGTAGCTGTGGTCCATCACGTAGGCGGTGGTCTCCGTCGGCGACATGCTCGCGGTTTCGGATTGGCGCGCAGGAAGATTCAGCAGAACCCACAGCACCACGGAGGTGCCCAGGATGATGGTTCCGGCCTTGCGCAGGAACACCTTGGCCGAATCCCACATGGTGATCAGCACGTTCTTGGGCGACGGGAAGCGGTACGGCGGTAGCTCCATCGTGAACGGGAGCAGATCGCTGCGCAGGATCGTCGACTTGAACAACGACGCGGCGATCAGCGCCGAGGTGCCGCCGCACAGGTACAGCAGGAACATCGCGACGCCCTGCGCGCTGAAGCCCCACCACTGGGTCTGCGGCGAAACCAGCAGCCCCACCAGCAGGGTGAACACCGGAAGCCGGGCGGAGCAGGTCATCAACGGTGCCGTGATGATGGTGGCGATCCGATCGCGCGACGACGGCAGGGTTCGGGTGGCCATGATCCCCGGGATGGCGCACGCGAACGACGACAGCATCGCGACGAACGCGCGGCCCTCCAGTCCCGTCGCGGCCATCACGCGATCCATCAGGAACGCCGCCCGCGCCATGTACCCGATGTTTTCCAGCAGCGCGATCAGCAGGAACAACAACACGATCTGCGGGATGAACTGGAGCACCGTGCCCACGCCGCCGATGAGGCCCTGGCCGAGCAGGCCGCGCACGACGTAGTTGCCGACGTGGTCGCTGACGAGCGCGCCGAGCCAACCCAGCCCCTGGCTCACGCGGTCCTGCAGCGGCGCGGCCACGGTGAAGACGACCTGGAAGAAGCAGAACATCACCGCGAAGAAGATGATGGTCCCCCACAGCGGGTGCAGCACGATCGCGTCGATGCCGCGTGTCCGCCTATCCGGTTGTGGCGCAACGTATTTGGCCGCACCGAGCACCGATTTGCCCCACGCGTCGATGGCGTCGTTGCCGCCCGGGGGCAGGATCGGGGGCCGCTGCCACCGGTCGAAGGACGCCAGCTGGGCGCGCAGGGTGTCGATGCCCCCGCCGCGGTGCGCGATCACCGGGATCACCGGAATGCCCAGCGCCGTCGACAACGCGTCGACATCGATGCCGCCGCCGCGCGCGGTCAGCTCGTCGGTCATGGTCAGTGCCAACAGGCACGGAACGTCGAGCCGCATCACCTGGGCCACGAGCGTGATCGAGCGGTGCAGGGTGGTGGCGTCGGCCACCAGGACGATCGCGTCGGGACGGCCGGCGTCGGCGAAGTTGCCGGCCAGCAGGTCGGCCACCACCTGTTCGTCCGGGCTGATGGGCTCCAGGCTGTAGGTGCCGGGCAGGTCCTCGACCGCGATCTCGGCGCCGTCCACCTTCGTGACGCCGACCCGGCGCCCGACGGTGACGCCCGGGTAGTTGCCGGTCTTGGCGCGCAGCCCGGTGAGGTGGTTGAACACCGAGGTCTTGCCCGCGTTGGGGCTGCCCACCAGTGCGACCCGCGCCGCACCCACAACCGCGACGGCGGCGCCTTCCTCGTGGCAGGACGTCATGCGACGCTCCCCGGGTCGACCTGGATCAGCCGCGCCTCGCGGCGGCGCAGGCACAGTTCGGTGTCCTGAACGCGGTAAATGGTCGGGTCGCCCATCGGGGCGCGCCGAATGACCTCGACGTCGGACGACGGACGGAAGCCCAGCTGGCGCAATCGACCCGCGACCACGGGGGATGCGGCCGGGGCCACGCCCACGATCCTCGCCCGCTGACCCGGCGTGAGGTGGGCCAGCACGGTTGGGGAACCCGATCGCCGCACTAGCCGACCCGACTCCACGCGTACACCATGTCGACCAGGATAACGATGCCAGGTGAGGATAACCTCACCTTTCTTGCAAACGCGCCTCAAGGCCGCGGCCGGGGCTGGCATTTCGGGCAGTAGAACGACGACCGGTTCATGAACTTCTCCCGGCGTATCACGCCGCCGCAGCGCCGGCAGTTCTGCCCGTCGCGGCCGTAGGCATCCAGCGACCGGTCGAAGTACCCCGATTCGCCGTTGACATTGATGTAGAGCGAGTCGAACGAGGTCCCGCCCTGCGCCAGCGCGTCGCGCATCACGTCGGCCGCGGCGTCCAGGACCTCCCCCAGCCGCCGGCGGCTCAGCGAGGCGGCGATCCGGGCGCCGTTGACCTTGGCCCGCCACAGCGCCTCGTCGGCATAGATGTTGCCGATCCCCGACACCACCGTTTGATCGAGAAGCTGCCGCTTGATCTCGGAATGCTTGCGCCGCAAGACATCCACCACGGCGTCGCGGTCGAACAGCGGGTCGAGCGGGTCGCGCGCGAGGTGCGCGACGGGCGCCGGCACGACGCTGCCGTCCACGCTCACCAGATCGGCGAGCATCCAGCCGCCGAAGGTGCGTTGGTCGGCGAAGCTCAGCACGGTCCCGTCGTCGAGCAGCGCGGAGATGCGCACGTGGTCGGCGCGCGGCACCGTCCCGAGCAGCATCTGACCGCTCATGCCCAGGTGCACGACGAGGGCGCTGTCCGGATCGCCCGGGCCGTCCAGCAGCAGCCACAGGTACTTGCCGCGCCGACCGGTGCCGGTGATCTTGGCGTCGAGCAGCCGGGCGGTGAGGTCGGCCGGCCCGGCCTCGTGCCGGCGCACCGCGCGGGGATGGTGCACCCGCACGGCGGTGATGGTTTTGCCCACGACGCGGGCCTGCAAGCCGCGGCGCACCACCTCGACCTCGGGTAGCTCCGGCATCTAGTTGCCGGGAACGGCGCTGTCCAGCACGTCCAGGGCCTTCCACGTCGCGGCGGCGGCCTTCTGCTCGGCCTCCTTCTTGGAGCGCCCCACCCCGGACCCGTACTCGGTGTCCATCACGACGACGACCGCGGTGAATTCCTTGTCGTGGTCCGGGCCGGTGGAGGTGACGACGTAGGACGGCGCGCCCATCCCGCGCGCCGCCGTCAGCTCTTGCAGGCTGGTCTTCCAGTCCAGGCCGGCCCCCAGGGTCGGCGCGGCATCAAGCAGCGGGCCGAAGAGCCGCAGGATCACTTCGCGCGCCGTGTCGATCCCGTGCTGCAGGTAGATGGCGCCGAGCAGGGATTCCATGCCGTCGGCCAGGATGCTCGACTTGTCGGCGCCACCGGTGTTGGCCTCCCCGCGCCCCAGGAACAGGTGGGCGCCCAGCCCGTCGGCGGACAGCTTGCGCGCGACGTCGGCCAGCGCCTGGGTGTTGACCACGCTGGCCCGCAGCTTGGCCAGGTCACCTTCGGAACGTTCCGGATGCCGGTGGTAAAGCTCGTCGGTGACGGTCAGGCCCAGCACGGCGTCGCCGAGAAACTCCAGCCGTTCGTTGGTCGGCAGCCCGCCGTGCTCGTAGGCGTAACTGCGGTGCGTCAGCGCCAGCGAGAGCAACTCGTCGGGCAGCTCGACCCCCAGCGCGTCGAGCAGGTCCTGGCGCGACGTCATCGGTCACCCCGCGACGCGTCCGGCTCGGGAAACATGCCGGCCAGCTTGGCCCACCGCGGGTCGACGCGCTCGTGGTGATGGCCCGGCTCGGCCGCCAGGGCAACCCCGCATTCGGGGCACAGGCCGGGGCAATCGTCGGTGCACACCGGCGAAAACGGCAGCTCCAACCCGACGGCGTCGACGATCGACTGCTCGAGGTCGATGGTGTCGTCGACGATGTGACCGACCTCGTCCTCCTCGGTGGTCGCCTCCGTCGTGCTGTCGGGATAGGCGAACAATTCGGTCAACCGGACCCGCACCCGGCCGTCGACCGGCGTCAGGCAACGGGAGCATTCGCCGACGGTGGGCGCGTCGACCGTGCCGGTCACCAGCACGCCTTCGGAAACGGACTGCACCTGCAGGTCCAGCTCCAACGGCGCGCCCGCCTCGATCGCGATCATGTCCAGGCCGATGCGCGACGGGCTGGGCACGGTTTTTCGCAGGGTCACCATCGCGCCGGGCCGCCGCCCGAGGCGGGTGATGTCAATCGTCATCGCCGAGCTCGAATGGCGCTGCGAGGTGGTGCCGTGCTGCCGCGTCATAGGAGAAATCCTACGGCGCGAACCGCATATTTCCAGGGTGCGGCCGCCCGGTCGACTCCGCTAGCGCACCGCGTAGTCGTGCGTGCCGGCCGCCGTCCGGAGCTGGTGACGGCCGCGCCCGACGGAGCGCAAGGTGCCGTTGAGGAATTCCTCGAACTCGGCCAGCTTGTTGTCGACGTAGATGTCGCATTCGCCGCGCAGCCGGTCGGCCTCCGCGTGCGCCGAGTCGATGAGGCGGGTGGCCTCGGCGTTGGCGGCCTCCACCACGCTGTTCTGCGACACCAGCCGCTGTTGCTCTTTGATGCCCTCCTGCACGGCCTTCTCGTAGGAGATGTTGCCGTTCTCGAGCAGCCGGTCGGCTTCGGCCTGGGCGCGGCCCACGCTGGCCTCGTACTCGCGTTTCGCCGCCGTGGCGATGCGCATCGCCTCCTCGCGGGCCTCGCCGACCATCCGCTCGCTGTGCTGGCGCGCCTCGCTCACCATGCGGTCGGCCTGCGATTTTGCGTCGGACAGCAGCCGGTCGGCCTCCGCGCGGGCGTGGTTGAGCATCGACTCCGACTCGGTCGTCGCCGAGGAAACCATGGATTCGGCGTGCGACTTGGCGTCCTGCAGCATCGAGTCACGGGCATCGAGCACGTCCTGGGCGTCGTCGAGCTCGCCGGGGATCGCGTCCTTGATGTCGTCGATCAGTTCCAGCACGTCACCACGGGGCACCACGCAGCCCGCCGTCATGGGGACGCCGCGTGCTTCTTCAACGATGGCGCTCAACTCGTCGAGCGCTTCAAAGACTCGGTACACGGCCACTTCCTCCTGGCGTCTGCATAAAACCTGTTGTTACCAGTGTGCCTGGTGTTGCCTTTGTGACAGCGGTGGCGAGGCCGGTGTGTCGGACATTCACCCGACGCGGGCCCCGGTCGCCGGCCGGCCGCGCCGCCGCCGGGCAAAGCGGGTTGCGTGGCAAACGGAACACGACATCGATTGTTCCAGCACTTCTGCAGCGGCGCTCACGCAGGCGGTGGGCTCAATATCGGGCCGGCAATATCGGGGGGCCCGAAATTCGCATCGGTATAGGGTGACGCGGTGAACACGGACCGCGATCGCGGCGGCGCGCCGACGCTTTATATATTTCCGCACGCCGGCGGATCGGCGACCTATTACGTTCCGTTCGCCAGGGCGTTCTCCGCGGATATCAAGCGCATTGCCGTCCAATACCCGGGGCGGGAAAAGGGACTCACGCAGCTCCCGAGCATTCCCGCGCTGGCCGACGAAATCTATTCGATGATGGCGCCTCCCGCTCCGGCGAATGCGCCGGTGACCTTTTTTGGCCACAGCATGGGCGGCCTGTTGGCCTTCGAGGTCGCGCTGAGGTTTCAAGCCGCCGGGCAACCGATCGCCGCCCTGTTCATCTCGTCGAGCGCGGCCCCGGGTCACATTCGCTACAAGGAGCTGCAGGGATCGGACCGCGACATCCTCAACGTCGTCGCCCAGGTGACCGACACCAACGCCGAGCTGCTGGCCAGCGACGAATTCGCCCTGACGATCCTGCCCACGCTGCAAAGCGTCCGGGCGATCGCGGGCTACACGCATCCGCCGGAGGTCACCGTGTCGTGCCCGATCTACGGGTTCGTCGGAGACAACGACGTCATCGTGGCCGAGGACAACATGCGGGCCTGGTCCGATCGCACCACCGACGATTTCGGTCTCCGCGTGTTCCCCGGCGACCACTTTTACCTGAGCAACCATTTGCCAGACCTGGTGAAGGACATCGAGGAGAAGGTCCTCGCTCGTTGCTCCACGAGTTAGCTGACACGCCGACGCCGGTCGGCTGGCCGATGCGATCGAGGAGGCGGGACCGCCCCGATCCAACGTTTGCCATGCATCTCGTGTGCGAGCGGACGCGACGCGCGGGGCTCGCCGCCCGACAGCCGCCGGCCGGTCCGGATCCCGGTCGATGCCGGCCCGGGCCGCCGCGATCGGCATGGGCCAGGGCCGCCGGAAAGGCGCGCCCGTACCAGAACCGACCGGGAAACGTCGCGCGGTGCGAAGGCCGCACGCGCCCCCCGACCTGGCACTATTCGTCACTCGTATAACAGGCGCACCACTAGCCACGCGCCCGTACTACCTATATACGGTGCAAGATCGGCGATCCCCGCCATGCCCCACGGGACCGGTCACGGCACGAGCGGCACTGTGGGCTACATCTCGTTTTGATTTTGTAAATCGGAAGTCGCCACCCGCAAAGAATGCTTAGGTTGCTTCACGAGAGTGGTTGTCGGTAACCGGGGAAGCCGCTCGACGCGCGGCACGCACGTTGCGTGCGGGCACCCAACGGCGTCAGCGCACGGGAAGGTAAGCAAATGCCGGTGACCGACATCTCCATTCCTGCGTTGCTGCAGGACCGGGCCGAGCACCGGCCCGACGCGACGGCGTTCACGTTCATCGACTACGAACAGGACCCTAGCGGGTTTGCTGAGCATCTGACCTGGGCGCAGGTTTACCGCCGCGCTCGCATCGTTGCTGAGGAGCTGGCGCTCTGCGGCTCCCCCGGGGATCGGGTGGCGATATCGGCGCCCCAGGGCCTGGAGTATGTGGCCGCCTTCTTCGGGGCGCTGCAGGCGGGCTTCATCGCGGTTCCGCTCTCGACGCCGCTCTATGGCGTGCACGACGAGCGGATTTCCTCCGTGCTGCGCGACTGCAACCCGGTCGCCATCCTCACCACGTCGGGGGTGGTCAGCGACGTCAACAAGTACGCCTGCGGCCAGGACGGCCACCCCGCGCCGTTGGTCATCGAAGTCGACCTGCTCGACCTCGATTCGCCCCGCGAATTCCCGCCCGCTCGGCGATTTTCCTCGGGTGCCGGTTATCTGCAGTACACCTCCGGGTCCACGCGCACGCCGGCCGGCGTGATCGTGTCGCACGACAACGTCGTCACCAACGTGTCGCAATGCATGTACGCCTTTTTCGGCGAGCCGGAACAACTCCCCGACAATTTGTCCTTGGTGTCGTGGCTGCCGGTGTTCCACGACATGGGCCTGATCCTGGGCGTCTGTGCCCCGCTGGTGACCAATCGCAGCGCGGTATTGATGAGCCCGATGGCGTTCCTGCAACGCCCGGCCCGCTGGATGAAAACGCTTGCCACCAACGGCCAGTGCTTTTCCGCGGCCCCGAATTTCGCGTTCGAACTGGCCGTGCGCAGGACGTCCGACGACGACATGGCGGGCCTGGACCTTGGTGACGTGCACACCATTGTCAGCGGCAGCGAACGAATTCACGTCGCAACCGTGAAGCGCTTCAGCGAACGTTTCGCCCCGTTCGGCCTGCGCCCGACGACCGTCCGCCCCTGCTACGGGCTCGCCGAGGCGACGCTGTACGTGGCCGGTCCCGAGCCCCACACCATGCTCAAAACCGTCCGTTTCGACTATGAACACCTGACCGCCGGTCGGGCCACGCCATGCGGAACCGAGGGCACGGTCGGCACGGAGCTCATCAGCTACGGTTCGCCCGATCCCGCCGCCGTGCGAATCGTCAACCCCGAGAGCATGACCGAGAGCCCGGCGGGCACCGTCGGAGAGATCTGGGTGCGTGGCGACCACGTGGCCCTGGGGTATTGGCGCAAGCCGGAGCAGACGTCGCGTGTGTTCCACGCCGAACTGACCGATCCCGCGCCGGGATCCCCGGCGGGCCCGTGGCTGCGGACGGGCGACCTGGGCGTCATCTCCGACGGCGAATTGTTCATCATGGGCCGCATCAAGGACCTGCTCATCGTCGACGGGCGCAACCACTATCCGGACGACATCGAGGCGACCATCCAGGAAATCACCGGCGGCCGGGTCGCGGCGATATCGGTTCCCGACGACATCACCGAGCAGCTGGTGGCGATCATCGAGCTGAAGGGGCGCGGCGCGTCCGAGGAAGAGGCCCTGCTGCGGCTGCGGTCGGTGAAACGCGAAGTCACCTCGGCGATTTCGAGGTCGCACAGCGTGCGAGTCGCCGACCTCGTGCTGGTGTCACCGGGGTCGATACCGATCACCACCAGCGGCAAAGTCCGGCGTTCGGCGTGCGTCGAACGCTACCAAAGCGACGGATTCCAAAGGCTGGACGTGACGGTATGACGTCAGGCATCGGTGGCGAAGCCGACTTGCGCCACTGGTTGGTCGACTATCTGGTGACCAACATCGGCTGCACGCCCGACGAAGTCGACCCCAACCTATCGCTGGCCGACCTCGGGGTGAGCTCCCGCGAAGTGGTGGTGCTGTCCGGGGAGCTGTCAGAGTTGTTGGGCAAGAAGGTATCCCCGGTCGACTTCTGGCAGCATCCGACGATCAACGCCCTGGCCGCCTACCTCACCGCACCCGAGCCCGAGCCGGAGGACGACGCCACGCTCAAGCGCCCGGGTCGCAACTCGCTCGACGAGCCGATCGCTGTCATCGGGATGGGCTGCCGCTTCCCGGGCATATCGGGGCCCGAGGCGTTCTGGCAGTTCCTGAGCGCGCGGGGTTGCTCGATCGGCCAGGTGCCCCCGGAACGGTGGCGACCGTTCGAATCCGGCGAGCCCGACGTGGCGGCGGCGCTCGCCCGCACGACGCGGTGGGGATCGTTCCTGCCCGACATCGACGCCTTCGACGCCGAGTTCTTCGAGATCTCCCCGAGCGAAGCGGACAAGATGGACCCCCAGCAGCGCCTGCTGCTGGAGGTGGCGTGGGAAGCGTTGGAGCACGCGGGAATTCCGCCGAGTTCCCTGCGCCGGTCGCAGACGGGCGTCTTCGCAGGCGCGTGCCTGAGCGAATACGGCGCCATCGCCTCCAACGACTTCTGTGGTGTCGACGGCTGGAGCAACACCGGCGGTGCGATGAGCATCATCGCGAACCGCCTGTCGTACTTCCTCGACCTGCGCGGCCCGTCGGTGGCGGTCGACACGGCGTGTTCGTCGTCGTTGGTCGCCATTCACCTGGCCTGCCAGAGCCTGCGGACCGAGGATTCCCAGCTGGCCATCGCGGCCGGTGTGAATCTGTTGTTGTCGCCGGCGGTGTTTCGCGGCTTCGACCAGGTGGGCGCGTTGTCGCCGACGGGCAAGTGCCGCGCGTTCGACGCGGCGGCCGATGGGTTCGTGCGCGGTGAGGGCGCGGGCGTGGTGGTGCTCAAGCGGTTGACCGACGCGCAGCGCGACGGCGACCGTGTGCTCGCGGTGATCTGCGGCTCGGCGATCAACTCCGACGGCCGCTCCAACGGCCTGATGGCCCCGAACCCGGCGGCGCAGATGGCGGTCCTGCGGGCCGCCTACCGCAACGCGGGAATGCAGCCGAGCGACGTCGACTACGTCGAAACCCACGGCACCGGAACGTTATTGGGCGATCCCATCGAAGCCCGCGCCCTCGGCACGGTGCTCGGTCGGGGGCGTGCCGAGGATGCCCCCCTGCTCATCGGCGCGGTCAAGACGAACCTCGGCCACACCGAGGCGGCGGCGGGCATCGCGGGTTTCATCAAGGCGGTACTGGCGGTGCAGCGCGGCCAGATCCCGCCCAATCAGCGCTTCGAAAGCCCGAACCCGCACATCCCGTTCGACGAGTTGCGCATGAAAGTGGTTCGCAGCCAGACCAGTTGGCCGAAGCGGGCGCATCCGCGCCGGGCCGGGGTGTCCTCGTTCGGGTTCGGCGGCACGAACGCGCACGTGGTGATCGAGCAGGGTCAGGACGTCAGCCCGAGCGCTCCCGCCGATAGCGCGGGTGGGGTGTCGACGTTGGTGGTGTCGGGTAAGACGGCGCAGCGGGTGGCGGCCACGGCGGTGGTGTTGGCCGAGT